>NZ_JBEOPN010000008.1:0-148560 GCF_040310085.1 Shewanella sp. S1-58-MNA-CIBAN-0166
GGGGTGACTGATGGGGCTCGAACCCACGACAACCGGAATCACAATCCGGGACTCTACCAACTGAGCTACAATCACCACTGACTTTCAATTCTACTAACCAATACGACAGAAACAGTACATGCCGAATGGTGCGCCCAGAAGGATTCGAACCTTCGGCCTTACCCTCCGGAGGGGTACGCTCTATCCAGCTGAGCTATGGGCGCTCGCCTTGGTTAGCGACGCATATATTAGGGATAAAACACCGTCACGTCTAGCCCTGATTTGCTTTTTTTAACTGACTGATTAACTTTTGACTCATTTACGCTAACTATTTGCTCACTTCTTACTTATTCGCACTCATTTACGAGAGTTATTAACTTTATACTGACATTAATTTAGCTTGGATCACATTTGTATTTATGGTAATTATAATGATTGTTCAACAATAATTTGTTCACATAATTAATAGGATAACGGTCAACAAGGGTATGGATACTGCAATAAGTCACTCAATAGCCTCTCCACGAGTCGAGCATCTGCAAAAAAGGATCGCTCGCTTAAAGCGTTTGGCTAAAAAATATAAACGTTCTGAGACTATTCAGAACGCTTTACTGGGTATTTCTAATATTGCGACCCAGGTCACTTCACTTGATGATTTTTATCAACGAGTACACTTACATCTGCAGCAACTTATCCCTGCAGAAAACTTTTTTATTGCATCTCAAGACCAAAAAACCGGACTGACAAGTTTACCTTTTTTTGCCGACCAACAAGATTCTCACCCAACGGAACTCTACCCAGACCAGGAAATATCAGCATTACTTAATAGTGGTTTAACAGGTTATGTGCTCCGTAATGGCACACCTTTGTTATGCGACGATAATAAGTTTAATGAATTGATCGCCAGTGGCGATATTAAAAGTCTTGGCTCTCCAAGTCACCAATGGCTTGGCGTACCCATCAAGAACCAAGATGTAGTCAGTGGTGTACTTGTTGTACAAAGCTATAACGAAGCCAATACCTACGGTGAACTTGAATTAGAATTAATGGGTTTCATTTGCCATCATATTTCTGGGGTAATGGAACGGCTTGAGCATCATGAACAACTAGAACAAGCCATTGTTGAACGCACTAAAGAACTCAGCCAAGCTTATGAAAAAGTCAAAAAAGAGATAACGGAACGAGTTAAAGCCGAAAAATTGCAAAAAGCCTTATTCGAAATTGCCGATTTATCTGCATCAAATGTACTCCAACAAGACTTTTATTTACGACTTCACACTATTATGAGTCAATTAATACCGGCTGATAACTGTTTTATCTCATTGATAAACGATAACAATATGTTGTCGTTTCCTTTCTATGTTTCGCAAATGACAACCGAATATCCAGCCTCTCGTCCTATGCAGGATGGGCTAACAGAATACATCCTAGAACATAAATTACCGCGGTTATTATCATCTAAAGATATCGCTGACATGGTTGCTAATGGTGAGATTTACGCAAAATCACCAGAATTAAACAAAACCGATAGAATGCATCAATGGATAGGCATTCCGCTGATCATTAATGGCGATGTCGCTGGCGCATTAACGATTTATAGCTTGGGTGACGCTCATATTTATCAATTGAAAGATTTAGAGTTGCTGACGTTTGTATCTCAGCATATGGCCAATGCTATTGAACGTAAATTGGCGGCTGAGTCACTGAAAAATAGCCATGAGCAGTTAGAAGATAAAGTCGTTAAACGCACTCGAGCACTCGCTGAACTGAACAGCAATCTTCAACAAGAAATTAATCAGCGCCGAAAGATTGAAGATCAACTCTTACACGATGCTCAGCATGATGGACTGACAGGGTTACCCAATCGCAGCTATTTAATGGAACGATTATCACAAGCATTAAAACACTTGCGCCGGCATGGATTAGATCAGTTTGCATTATTATTTATCGATCTCGACCGCTTTAAAGTGATCAATGATTCTTTTGGTCATCTCGAAGGCGATCGCTTTTTAATTGAAACCGCACAACGTATCAAGTCATGTGTACGTGAAAATGACACTCTAGCAAGAATGGGCGGTGATGAATTTGTTATTTTGCTGGATTCTATTAATGCCACGGAAGATGCTATCGAGGTCAGTGATCGTATTTTACAAGCGTTGTCGATGCCCTATCAGCTAGCCAAACAAGAGTTCATCTCAGGTGCCAGTATCGGAATTGCATTTAGTGGACGTAATAAATTAGTCACCAGCGAGTCACTACTTCGTGATGCTGACGCTGCTATGTATCAGGCTAAAGCTAATGGTAAGGGTTGTTATGTTATTTTTGACGACAAGCTCAGCGCACAATCTAAGCTACAACATGAATTGGAAATTGATTTTAAAAACGCCCTAGACCAACAAGAATTTGAAATTAACTACGTTGAAGTGGTCGATTTTACTAATGGTGAAATCATTGCCATTGAACCTCACGTTGAGTGGCACCATCCCAAACAAGGCATAATTGAACATGGCAAAATGAAAAGTCTTGCCGCACAATACCAGCTCACACTTAATATCGACGGTTATATTTTTTCTCACTTAAGTGAACAGTATCAATTTCTTAAACAAAAATATGGACCGTCAGTATACTTACATCTATCCATTAGCAGCCAGCACATCAAAAATAAATTCGTATTACGCAATCTCAAGCAAACGATTAAAAGTAGCAACATCAATCTTGAGAAATTAATATTATTCTTTAACGAAAAAGCACTAGTGCAAGACACCGAAAACCACATCAATGGTTTCGAGCTCATCTCGCAACTAGGCGTGCAAATCGGGATTGATGGCTATGGCACAGGTTACAGTTCACTTAGTTGCCTGAGCTTTTTACCGATTAAGGCATTAAAGTTAGATGATGACATCAGTAAGCATTTACTCAATGACAAACAGTTACAATTAGTCAAAGCTTACCAACTGACGGCACAAACACTTAATTTCGATATTTACGCCACTACAGTAGACACACAACAACAAGTAAGGCAGTTTTTAGAACTGGGTTATGTGCGTGGTCAAGGACGAGCGATCAGTAAACTTTTTAACGAAAAAAAAAAGCCACATAAGGCCTGTGCCTAATCAATAAGTCCAACCCAATTAGCACTATTTTTTAAACATATCGCGTATGTTGGCGATGTGACTTTTGCTGGTTTCGACACGCTGCTCTTCTGTTTGAACAGGCTTACGGTTTTCCCAAATTAAGTCATCTTGCGGTAACTCAAGTAAAAAACGGCTCGGTTCACATCGCATTGTTTCACCAAATTGGCGACGTTCACGGCATATTACAAACCACAATTCACGTTGTGCACGGGTAATACCCACATACGCCAGACGTCGTTCTTCATCGACATTGTCTTCGTCAATACTCGACTGATGCGGCAAAATGCGCTCTTCAACGCCCACCATAAATACAAAAGGATATTCCAGTCCTTTAGAGGCATGTAACGTCATTAACTGAACTTGATCGCCACCTTCATCCTCGCTGTTGCGTTCCATCATGTCGCGCAGGGTTAATCGAGTAACCACTTCTGGTAGCGTCATCGGTTCATCTAACTCATCACCTTCGAGCATTTCGGTAACCCAGCGGTATAATTCCGAAATATTCTTCATCCTCATTTCAGCCGCTTTAGCGCTGGTACTCGTTTCGTATAAGTAATCTTCGTAATTTATTTTACGTATAAGCTGTTTAATCGCTTCAACAGGCTCACCCCGCGAGGCAACTTCACCAGTATCAACAATAAATTTACCAAATTGATACAAGGAGTTAACCGCAGCTGGTGCTAAGTGATGGTTGAGTTCAACATCAAAAATAGCTTCAAATAATGATATATGCTTTTGATTGGCAAAATTACCTAAACGCTCCAGCGATGCAGGGCCGATACCACGCTTAGGTAAGTTAACCACCCGTAAAAAAGCATTGTCATCGTCAGGGTTCACCACTAAACGTAAATATCCCATGATATCTTTAATTTCTGCACGAGAAAAAAATGAAGTACCGCCACTAAGCTTATAAGGAATACGGTTGGTCATAAGCGATCGTTCGAGTAAACGAGACTGATGATTACCTCGGTATAAAATGGCGTAATCACCGAACTTAGTCCGCCCAACAAACTTATGCCGAATGATCTCGGCAACCACTCGTTCAGCTTCCTGCTCTTCGTTAGCGGCAATTAATACTCTTAAGGGCTCACCATAAGCTAACTCACTGAATAACGCTTTGTCGTACACATGAGGGTTGTTAGCAATCAAAATATTGGCTGCCCGAAGAATACGTTGGCTTGAACGATAGTTTTGCTCTAACTTTATGAGTTTAAGTCTTGGGAAGTCAGTCCCTAATAACACCAGGTTCTGTGGCTTTGCACCACGCCAAGAATAAATAGATTGATCATCATCACCTACTACCGTAAAACGTGCTCGCTCGCCAACCAGTAATTTAACTAACTCATATTGGCTGGTATTGGTATCTTGATACTCATCCACCAGCAAATATTGAATTTTAGTCTGCCAACGGGTGCGGACTTCTTCATTCATCCGCAATAATAAGGTTGGAATTAAGATTAGGTCATCAAAATCGAGCGCATTATAAGATTTCATATGCTGAGCATACCTGGCATATAACATGGCAAATAATTGGCTTTGCTCGTCTTTTGCCATACTTTTTGCTTGCTGAGGGATCACTAATCCCCCTTTCCAATTCGATATCGCTGATGCCAAAGATTTGATCAGGTCTTTATCATCATCTAACTCATCTTCGGTCAGTTCTTTTAATAACGCGAAAGTGTCTTGGTCATCAAACAATGAAAAACCCGCTTTAAGCCCAAGCACTTTATGCTCGCGCTTAATGATTTCGAGCCCTAAGGTGTGAAAAGTAGAAATCCATAATCCGCGCGCTTCTTTGCGCCCCATAGACTGAGCAACACGTTCTTTCATTTCACGGGCGGCTTTGTTGGTAAAGGTTACTGCGGCAATATTGCGAGCTTTATAGCCACACTTTTCAACTAAGTAAGCAATTTTATTAATGATTACACGTGTTTTACCACTCCCCGCGCCAGCGAGCACTAAGCATGGACCCGATACATAATGTACGGCTTCATTTTGCCCTGGATTGAGTTTCATTAATCATTACACCTTGCTTAGCCTTAAACGAAGGCGGATCATAGCAGAATCAACTGATGACGGTTAACGAAAAATCACACTTAGTGTTTGGAAAAGCGCTTACCTCGGTTACAATTAAATCAATGTCTCAGTAGGGAATCATCATGATTAATCCAAAGAAAATAGAAGAGCTCGCGAAACAACTTAGCGATAACTTACCCAGCGGTGTTAAGCAATTTGCCGGTGAGTTTGAAGAACGCAGCAAGCAGATATTACAAAACCAATTGATGAAACTGGACGTGGTATCGCGCGAAGAGTTTGAGGTTCAGCAACATGTGTTGCTTAAAACCCGCGAGAAGCTTGAAGCATTACAAGCGCAAGTGAATGAGTTAGAAAAAAAGTTTGCCGAGTAACTAACCTAAATTCGGAATAACGATTGATATTACGGACTCTGTAATCGTTTTAACTCATTTACAGACATAAAAAATGACGCTATTTAGCGTCATTTTTTTACACCCACTAAGCTAGTTAACCTCAGTTCTGGTTAAGAGACTCTGCTAATGCATATAAGCAAAGGGCGACGTTTTCACGACGGGCACCATAGCCCATTAAGCCGATGCGCCATGCTTTACCCGCTAAAGCACCTAAGCCTGCACCAATTTCTAAATTATATTCTTCCAATAAATGCTTACGCACTGCAGCATCATCAACACCATCTGGAATATAAACGGTATTAAGTTGCGGTAAACGAGACGCTTCTTCAACCACAAATTTCAATCCAAGCTTGGTTAATCCATCGCGTAATAATTGATGCATTTTACGGTGTCTTGCCCAGGCATTTTCGAGCCCTTCATTGGCTAACAAACGTAAAGACTCATGGAGGGAATATAATGCATTAACGGGTGCAGTATGATGATAGCTGCGCTTAGCACCAGCGCTGTTGCCCCAATAACCCATCACTAAGGTTTGATCTAAAAACCAACTCTGCACCTGGGTGGTACGAGCTTTTAGTTTAGCAACGGCTTTAGGAGAAAATGACACCGGAGATAAACCAGGCACACAAGATAAGCACTTTTGGCTGCCTGAATAAATGGCATCAATGCCCCACTCATCCACCAGCAGTTCAACGCCACCCAATGAGGTCACCGCATCAACAATACTGATACAGTCATGTAATTGCGCCAAGGTGCACAATGTTTTGGCATCCGACAGTGCACCCGTTGAGGTTTCTGCATGTACAAAGGCTAAAAATTTGGCATCAGGATGCGCGACAAGTGCAGCTTCAACTTTATCTGGGCATACGGGTTCGCCCCATTCATTGTCGACGACTACTGCAACACCGCCAACACGCTCAACGTTTTGGCGCATGCGCTCACCAAACACCCCATTACGACACACGATTACCTTTTCACCTGGTTCAACTAAATTGACAAAACAGGTTTCCATACCAGCACTGCCTGGCGCCGATACCGCTAAGGTCATTTCGTTTTTAGTTTGAAAAGCATATTGAATTAAGCTTTTTAGCTCATCCATCATGCCAACAAATAATGGGTCAAGGTGGCCAATAGTCGGCCTTGATTGTGCCGCAAGCACTTCAGGATACACATCAGATGGGCCTGGACCCATTAAGATTCGGCGCGGTGGCATAAAAGCTGGAATTGTTGGCACGGGTAACATCAATGTCTCCTTAAAATGAGGTCGAATACGCTAAATACTAATTACATTAATACGATTAGTATTACTAGCATATGGAAAAATTTACCCTACATATAAAGCAACCCCAATGACATGATGCCGCGACGGCATCGTATATTGGCGATTTGGAACACAGCCACGAATATTTTTTCGTTTTAGGCGCACTGACAATACCACATTGAGGCACTAAATCACCTCTGGAGGGTATTTTAACATCAATTACCGCTTCGCTTAGCGCTATTCAAAAATAACTGATATGCCGGACTGTGGGTTTCTTCTTGATAAACGAAACCTAAGTCTGTTAAAAACTGGGCAAACGCCACATCGTCTTTCGCCGGTACTTCAAAGCCGGCTAACACTCGGCCAAAGGCTGCGCCATGGTTACGATAATGAAATAAACTGATATTCCACTTGCTCTGTAAGGTGGTTAAAAACTTCAACAACGCCCCGGGATGTTCCGGGAACTCAAAGCTAAACAAGCGCTCTTCTAGTGGCTCAAGTGGGTGACCACCGACCATATAACGCACATGTAATTTAGCGGTTTCATCTTGGGATAAATCTTGAACTTCAAAGCCTTCAGACTCAAGTTTAGCGATAATTTCGCTTAGCTCTGCTTGGCCACCGGTAAGACGAATGCCGGCAAACACCACCGCAATGTCACGGCTACTAAAGCGATAGTTAAATTCGGTCATCACCCGTTTATCGAGTAACTCGCAAAAACGTAAAAAGCTGCCAGGCTTTTCAGGGATTTTTACCGCTAGTACCGCTTCTTTTTGCTCAGCTAATTCACAGCGTTCAGACACATAACGTAAACTATGAAAATTCACATTGGCGCCACTCAATATTGCCGCGACTTTTTTCGGTGCATTAATGGAGTCACCTTGTTGGGCCATGTATTTTTTAAGCCCAGCAATCGACAAGGCCCCTGCAGGTTCAGCTATCGCGCGGGTATCTTCAAAAATATCTTTTACTGCCGCACAAATTTCATCAGAAGTAACAGTAACCACTTCATCAACGTATTCACGCGCTAAGCGAAATGGCTCAGTACCAATGCGTTTAACCGCTACGCCGTCAGCAAACAAACCGACTTGAGCCAGTGTCACTGGTTCATCGGCTTCTAATGCCGCCTTTAAACAAGCTGCATCTTCGGGTTCGACTCCAATGATCCTCACTTGTGGCATTACCGCTTTATAATAAGCCGCAATACCGGCAATTAAGCCACCACCGCCAACGGGCACAAACACGATTTCGATATCGCGTTGCTGCTGGACCATTTCTTGCGCAATAGTGCCTTGCCCCGCAATAACCGCTTCATCATCAAAAGGAGCGATATAAACACGCCCTTCTGTTACCGACAGATTCTTTGCATAGTCATTGGCTTGATCAAACGCCTGCCCATGAAGCACCACATTGCCACCTAAGCGTTTCACAGCATCAATCTTAATATCTGGCGTGGTACTAGGCATTACAATTACGGCATCAATACCGCGACTGGCAGCAGACATCGCTACCCCTTGAGCGTGATTGCCCGCCGATGCACACACCACACCTCTATCACACTCATCTTGAGTTAACGCTGCTATACGGTTGTAGGCACCACGTATTTTAAATGAATGCACAGGTTGCATATCTTCACGCTTTAGATACACCTGACAACCAAAGCGAGCAGACAATTTATTCATGCTCGACAATGGCGTCACTTTAGCCACATCATAAACAGACGATAGCAAAATTTTCTGTAAATAATAATGCGCTAAATCTAATTGAGTTTGAGACGCCAAAGCCAACATATTACCCCTCCAGCTTAGTGCGATCGCGTACAGCACCTTTATCAGCACTGGTTGCCAATAATGCATAAGCTTTAAGGGCTAATGACACATAACGCTCACGAGACACCGGCTTCCAACCTAACGGGCCTTTAGCATCCATGGCTGTGCGACGCTGAGTCAGCTCTGCTTCACTAACATTTAATTGAATGCTGCGCTTGGGAATATCGATCGCAATTTGATCGCCGTTTTCGATCAGTGCAATAGTGCCACCTGATGCTGCTTCTGGTGACACATGGCCAATAGACAAACCAGAAGTACCACCCGAAAAACGACCATCGGTAATTAACGCACATTTAGCGCCTAACCCACGCGATTTCAAATAGGTTGTTGGATACAGCATTTCTTGCATACCAGGGCCACCTTTTGGGCCTTCGTAGCGAATAACAACCACATCACCTTCAACCACTTCGCCGCCTAAAATACCGGCTACCGCATCATCTTGGCTTTCGTACACGCGAGCACTACCAACAAAAGTTAAATTAGACTCATCAACCCCTGCCGTTTTGACAATACAGCCATCAACGGCCACATTACCTGACAATACCGCTAAGCCACCTTCTTGACTAAAGGCAAACTCACGCGAGCGAATACAACCATTTTCACGGTCGTCATCAACACTGTCCCAACGGCAATTTTGGCTAAATGCTTTAGTCGTTGGAATACCAGCAGGGCCGGCACTAAAAAAGCGGATCACAGCTGGGTCGTTAGTTTGTTTAATGTCGTATTTAGCTAAAACTGATTTTAAATCGCCGCCATTGTCTGCGGCCACATGCGGTACATCGTTATGGATTAAACCTGCTCTATCTAACTCGCCTAAAATACCCATCACCCCACCAGCACGGTGAACATCTTCCATATGATATTTAGGCGTTGATGGTGCAACTTTACATAGATGAGGCACTAAGCGCGATATGCGATCAATATCGGCCATAGTAAAGTCAATTTCCGCCTCTTGCGCGGCAGCCACTAAATGCAACACTGTATTAGATGAACCGCCCATGGCAACATCAAGTACCATGGCATTTTCAAATGATTTAAATGACGCAATATTACGTGGCAATGCCGTTTCATCGTCATGCTTGTAATAACGTTCAGCCAACATCATCACGCGACGACCCGCTTCTAAAAATAATTCACGACGGTCTTCATGAGTTGCGAGCATGGAACCGTTACCCGGTAACGATAAGCCTAAGGCTTCGGTTAAACAGTTCATCGAATTAGCAGTAAACATGCCCGAGCATGAGCCACAAGTAGGGCAAGCACTGCGTTCGATTTGCTTACTGTCTTCGTCACTGACATTAGAGTCTGCACCGGCGATCATGGCATCAACTAAATCAAGCTTAATAATTTGATCAGATAGCTTGGTTTTACCCGCTTCCATTGGTCCACCGGATACAAATACCACCGGAATATTTAACCGTAACGCCGCCATTAACATGCCAGGAGTAATTTTGTCGCAGTTAGAAATACACACTAATGCATCTGCACAATGCGCATTCACCATGTATTCAACACTGTCTGCAATTAACTCGCGCGACGGTAAGCTATACAGCATGCCGCCATGGCCCATAGCAATACCGTCATCTACGGCAATGGTATTAAATTCTTTGGCAATGCCGCCTGCTTCTTCAATGGCACCTGCAACCAATGATCCCATATTCTTTAAATGCACATGCCCAGGGACAAACTGAGTGAACGAATTGGCTATCGCGATGATAGGTTTACCAAAATCATTTTCTTTCACGCCAGTGGCACGCCATAGTGCGCGGGCGCCTGCCATGTTGCGGCCTTCGGTGCTGGTTGCTGAACGTAATTTTGGCATTGCTAATATCCTTGTTTAATGTGGATCGCGTTATCGGTTTATTCACCTTATAACGACTAAAATAATCTCTAACTACATAATCTCTAACTAAATAGTCTCTAACTAAATAATCTCTAACTAAATCGTGCTGGATTTAATCGTAAACTCTAGCCGTTGGCGACTTGGTTTAATGGTGCCGCCGATAGCACTTTACAGTGCGTGACATCGATTAATTTATCTAACTGGTTGCTGAGCAATTCAATGGCACGTTCGGCCTCAACCCATAAATCGACCGCCATACTGGCGTCTTCATTAATGCGAACCTGCATTTGGGTGACTTTAAAACCACGATGGCGAGTAACACGTAGCACGCGTTCCAGTACTTCGGGACGTTGTTGAACGGTTATTTCTAATGCATGCATCATGTTTGCTTCTCCATTTGATCCATCATTTCACTATTACTCGCACCCGGTGGCACTAGAGGCCATACATTAAAAGCATCATCAATCGACACATGTAACATAAAAGGACCGCTACTATTCAACATATCATCTAACCCTTGTTCGACTTGATCCGCTCGCGTTATCGTTCGACCTGGAATATCAAACGCCGATGCCATCAGGACAAAGTTAGGATTGTCAGATAAATCTGTTTCACTGTAACGCTCTTCAAAAAATAACTGTTGCCATTGCTTAACCATACCCAGTTTTTGATTATCAATCAGTAAGATTTTTACCGGCAATTTACGACGCTTAATGGTGGTCAATTCTTGAACATTCATCATAAACGAACCATCACCAGAGACCGTGACCACTGTCGCATCAGGTCGGGCAACTTGGGCGCCAATCGCAGCAGGTAAGCCAAAGCCCATAGTGCCTAAGCCAGCGCTGGATAAATGATCCTCAGGACGGCGGAACCACATGTGCTGTGCAACCCACATTTGATGCTGGCCTACATCACAAGCAACAACACTGTCTTCTGGTAGTTTATTGGCTAAACGGCGTAACATCGCTGGCGCATAAATTAAATCACCTGGATGTTGGTAATTCCATTGGTGCTTACGGGATAACTCCTCAACATCGGCTTGCCATTGAGCAATATCCAGTTTGCCAGTAACGGCGGCCGTTAATGCAGGTAACACTATGCTAAGTTCAGCAGCTATCGCCACGTCAGCTTGACGTAACTTACCGATTTCGGCGGCATCGATGTCTAAATGCAATACTTTGGCATTACTGGCAAAACTCGCAAGCCGACCGGTAACGCGGTCATCAAAACGCGCGCCTACTACCATCAATAAATCACATTCTTGCACAGCAAGGTTTGCCCCTTTGCCACCATGCATACCCAACATACCTAAATAACCTTTAGTGCCATGTGCAATACTGCCCAAACCCTTTAACGTTGCCACTGATGGAATGCCTGTGGTGTCGATAAACTGACGCAACTGCGCAACTGCGCCAGCCATACCCACACCACCACCAACATACAACATAGGCTTCTTAGCGTGCTTAATTAATTCCGCTGCCGCATCTAAGTCAGTCACCAGAGGCTGTAATTCATCATTAACACTTTGAAGGGGGGTTTTGTATTCTAATGCTGCAAGTTGAATGTCTTTGGGAATATCAACTAAAACCGGACCAGGACGTCCTTCTGCTGCAATTTCAAAAGCGCGATATAAGGTGGGAATAAGCTCATTGATGTCGGTGACCATAAAACTGTGTTTGGTGCATGACAACGACATACCTAATACATCTATCTCTTGGAATGCATCGGTACCGATAACACTAGTAGACACTTGGCCCGTTATGGCAACTAGTGGAACCGAGTCAAGTAAAGCGTCGGCAAGTGAGGTGATTAGGTTAGTGGCCCCTGGGCCTGATGTTGCAAAGCACACCCCGGTTTTACCACTAGCACGGGCATATCCCACGGCAGCAAACGCGGCACCTTGTTCATGACGGCTAAGCAAGTGCTCTACAGGACCACCATAAAGGGCATCATAGATTGGCATAATCGCCCCACCAGGATAACCAAATACGGTTGTCACACCATGTGCTGCTAGCACTTTGATTACTGCATCCGCGCCGCGCATTTTCTGTCCTGCTTCCATATGTTGCTCTCTACTTCGTCAATGGTTCTGCTGCTCTACTGTGTAATATTGGGTCTTTGGTTTTACTTAAGCCTAAAACTAAAAAACCCCCGGTCCTTTCGGAGCGGGGGTTTTTGCAATCTGTTTGACTCTTAGGTCAGTCTAGTTGCCAAAACGCCACCCCCGCTGTGACTTAATAATCACTACGGTAATAATGTCGAGAATGAGAATGGCTGTGTGGTTTAACATGTTTTAGACTGTATCCTAAGTTTCTAGTATTAATTCGTTTGGTTATGTTCAAATAACATTACGGTATAACTAACAAGTACCATAAAAGATTTATCCAGCACAACTAAAAAATTGCCATTATAAAAAAAATTCAGCTTCCCTGCCGAGACAATGCAAACAACAACAAAAACTTAACGCATGAGTTCAACGAATAAATAATTAGAACTCAATCTAACAATTTGTTTTTTCAGCGTCCTAATCAATAACATTAGGACGTTTCGATTGATGCCTGTCCGACAACGACAACATAAACATGTTGCAAAAAACACTGAACAGGTACTTCACCAGTGACCTTATACGTTAGCTCGCTTCAACAATACTTTTCATATCGGTCATGTAACCACGTAACTCAGCGCCGATATACTCAACCTCTGTATTACGAATTTGTTCATTGACGTCGATTAAGCGAAGGTTATCAACACCTGTTGCTTGATCTTTAAGTCCAGCACCTAAATACTCAGATGGCATAGCGTTAACATAATCACGTAACATAGGTACCGCTGCATGGTTGAATAAGTAACAACCGTATTCAGCCGTATCCGAAATAACCACATTCATTTCATATAAACGCTTACGTGCAATTGTATTGGCAATCAACGGTGTTTCATGTAGCGATTCATAATAAGCCGACTCTTCAACAATGCCTGCTGCAACCATGGTATCAAATGCAAGTTCAACACCCGCTTTGATCATTGCCACTAAGAAAATACCTTTGTCGAAATAGGTTTGTTCATCGATATGTTCAGATGACACAGGCGCATTTTCAAATGCGGTTTCGTTGGTTTCAGCTCTCCAACGCAACAAGTTAGTGTCATCATTAGCCCAATCTTCCATCATAGTGCGAGAGAACTCACCGCTGATAATATCGTCCATGTGCTTTTCAAATAATGGCTTAAGGATAACTTTCAACTCTTCAGCCATATCAAATGCTTTGATTTTAGCTGGGTTTGATAAGCGGTCCATCATGTTGGTAATGCCGCCGTGCTTAAGCGCTTCGGTAACGGTTTCCCAACCTTGTTGAATTAACTTGCCGGCATAACCAGGCTCAACACCATCAGCGACCATTTTCTCGTAACCTAAAATGGCACCCGTTTGTAACATGCCACATAAAATGGTCTGCTCGCCCATCAAATCTGACTTAACTTCAGCCACAAACGATGACATTAATACACCGGCGCGGTCGCCACCGGTAGCACTGGCATAAGCTTTAGCAATCGCTAAGCCATCACCATTTGGATCATTTTCTGGATGCACTGCAATCAATGTTGGCACACCAAATCCACGCTTGTATTCTTCACGGACTTCTGTAGCAGGGCATTTTGGCGCAACCATAACCACAGTAATGTCTGGACGAACTTGCATGCCTTCTTCAACGATATTGAAACCATGTGAATAAGATAACGTAGCACCTTGCTTCATTAATGGCATAACCGCGTTTACAACATTAGTGTGTTGCTTGTCTGGTGTAAGGTTTAACACTAAATCAGCCGCAGGAATAAGCTCTTCAAAGGTGCCGACTTTAAAGCCGTTATCGGTGGCTTTTTGCCACGATGCACGCTTTTCTGCAATAGCTTGTGGACGTAAGGCAAAAGAAATGTTTAGGCCTGAGTCACGCATGTTTAAACCTTGGTTAAGGCCTTGGGCGCCACAACCTAAAATCACGATATTCCAATCTTTAATATATTGGCAACCGTCACTGAATTCAGTACGGTCCATAAAGCGGCATTGTGCTAATTGAGCTAATTGTTGACGTAAATTCAGAGAGTTAAAATAGTTAGCCATCTGATACCACCTATAAAATTTAGTAATTTGGGACTCAACATCTTATAAGTCAGCGACCCTAAGCGTTGTGATTGAAGTCACTATAGCGCATGCATATGATTGCTTAAAATGATATATTCGGGACATGACGTTGCAATTACTGCAACATGGAATGCTTAACCTAATATTTAACTTAACTCTCAACTTAATACGTGCTTGAAGGTGCTGTGATGGATATCCGTTCACTTAAAATGTATTTACACTTATGCGATAGCCTGCATTTTGCCAAAACGGCTGAGCAATCGCATGTTAGTCCGTCAACCTTAAGCCGTGCGTTGCAGCGGTTAGAAGAGGAACTGGGCAGTAAATTATTTGACCGAGACAATCGAAGCGTCACCATTACTCACGCAGGCGTTGAATTTAAACGTTTTGCAGAGCAAACATTATCGGAATGGACCCAGCTGCGCAGTCGAATTGACCCAAGCCAACAGTTTTTACATGGCAATCTTAATTTGTACTGTTCAGTTACCGCAGCTTATAGCCATTTACCGGCACTGTTAGATCGGTTTAGACGTGAGCATCCCCATGTCGATATCAATCTCAACACGGGAGATCCAGCCAATGCGGTCAACCAAATTCAAAAAAATCGCGCCGATATCGCGATTATTGCATTACCGGAGGCGTTTCCAAGTAGCTTGCATTTTACTCCGATTGATAAAGTACCGATTTCCGTCATTGCGCCCACAATACAATGCCAAGTTCAGCAATGGGTAAACCAGCCAAAAATTGACTGGGCTAAACTGCCCTATATCGTACCGGACCATGGTCCCGGCAGAAAAAGGATTGATTTATGGTTTAAGCAAATGGGCATAAAACCCAATATTTATGCCCAAGTCTCTGGTCAGGAGGCGATTGTCTCTATGGTCGCGCTCGGCTGTGGTGTTGGTATTAGTCCAGAAGCGGTGATCCACAATAGTCCGGTACGCGATCGCATCCAAATCTTAGCTTCGCCAATCCCGATCCCGCCATTTGAATTAGGCTGTTGCTGCAAAGAAAAACGCACCAATGATCCAATCATTAGTGCGTTCTTAGACATCATTTAATGGTGCCGTGTAGATTGTTTAAGCTAATTGACTTAAGGCAGTGGCGGCATCTCAATATCTAACCGAGTAACCAGTAGTTGGTCGACTTTGTATGAGTCAATATCGACTACCTCAAATTTGTAACCTGCATAATTGACAAAGTCAGTACGTTTGGGGATTTTGCGCAACATATACATCATAAAACCAGCAATGGTTTCGTAATTTTGATTATGCGGAAACACTTCAATATTAAATGCTCGCATGACATCAGTAATCGGTGTAACCCCATCGACTAACCAAGAGTTACCATCACGGGCAACAATTTGTTCTTCACTTTCATGTAATGACCACGCGCCCATAACGGCACTTTGTAAATCATTGGTGGTAACTATGCCAACAACCAAAGCATATTCGTTCATCACCACCGCAAAGTCGGAACGATTATTCTTAAAATATTCCATCGACTCAGACAAGGTTAACGTATCTGGAATGATGAGGCAGTTATGCACTAACGTACTGCCTTTTAAGGTGATGTTCTCGCCGTTAATTACCCTAATCAGTAACTCTTTTGCATCAACAAAACCTTTGATCATATCCAGTTGACCATCACAAACTAAAAATTTGTTATGCGGGTTTTTAGCAATTTTCTGTTTGATGTCTTCTTCGCTGTCTTGCAGTAAAAAATACACTAAACTTTCACGTGCTGTCATTGCAGAGGTCACCGACACCGACTGCATTTCAAACACGTTTTCCATCATTTGTTGTTCGCCTTTATCCATCACCCCAGCTTCAGTACCGGCTGTCATCATGGCGTAAATATCATCATGGGTGACTTGGTCGTTACGTGCTGTAGGCACTTGCAACAATTTAAAAATTGCATTGGCCAAACCATTAAAAATCCACACAAACGGCTTTAATACTTTAATGCACAAAATAATTGGCATTACAAAAGTGACCGCAACTTGCTCTGGGATCACCATAGCAATTCGTTTAGGCATCAAATCAGCAAATAAAATAAACAATGAAGTGACCGTCACAAATGAACAAACAAAACTCAGCTGTAAACCCCACTCATTGCCCAATAAAGGCAACAGTAATTGTTCAAAATGAGGTCTAAAGGCTGATTCACCCACAATACCGCCCATAATCGCGACCGCATTGAGTCCGATTTGTACCACGGTAAAAAAACTGCCTGGATGCGCCTGAAGTTTAAGCACTTTTGCGGCACGCAAATCGCCCTCATCAGCCATTAATTGCAAACGCATTTTTCGTGATGCCGCGAGGGCAATTTCAGACATAGAAAAAAAACAACTAATGCCGATCAGGCACAAGATGATCAATAAATTATCAGAGAGGCTCATAGTTTACCTTTACCTGAATACTAGCCAAAATATCAGGAATGTATGTACATATCTTTGTTGCAAAATGGGCAAATGCAAGACCTCAGCCATTTATTAACATTCAAATTAATAAGGCTAATGATTCAATACAGATAGAAATAACGAGTGATGGAATATCATTATAGTGTTTCACGACAACAGACCTATTTATAATCGGTCCTTGTGAACGATAAAGCGACGGTATTCTACTCAACATCAGTCATTTAAACTAGCTTACAAGCACAACTTTATCTCACTTATTTAGCCTTTATCACGCAAAAAAAAACATCACTGCTAAACTGTAACCACCTCTTCATTTGTATATTATTCAAACAAAAGGAATTGTTGATGGCGATAGCCTGTGTATTTACTCGAGCAAGTTGTGGTGTAGAAGCGCCAAGAGTCACTGTTGAAGTTCATTTAAGCAACGGTTTACCCGCATTTAATCTAGTCGGACTGCCAGAAACTTCTGTCAAAGAAGCCAAAGAGCGTGTCAGAAGTGCGTTGATTAATGCGGGATTTGAATTCCCTCAAAAAAGAATTACCGTCAACCTAGCCCCAGCAGATTTACCAAAACAAGGTGGCCGCTATGATTTGCCTATTGCAGTCGGTATTCTCGCCGCATCAAATCAAGTTCCAGCTAAAGCGTTACACCAATGCGAGTTTGTTGGTGAGCTGGCTCTTTCTGGGCAAATTAGACCTTGCAGTGGATTATTGCCAGCCATTATTGCGGCACGTAATGATCAGCACCATTTTTTTATGCCCATCGAAAATAGACATGAAGCAGAGCTGGTTGGCTATAAGCACAGTTATTTTGTCGCTCACTTGCAAAACTTGGCGGCATTCCTACATGGCCAAGCACAATTGCCGTTACTCGATACCTTACCCGAGTGGATTGAAGAAGAACCTCTGATGCAATCATCGCTATGTATGAGCGATGTCATTGGCCAATATCAGGCAAAACACGGGCTTGAAATCGCCGCAGCCGGAGGACATAACATGTTGTTTATTGGCCCCCCAGGGACGGGGAAAAGTATGTTAGCCAATCGTATTATTCCGTTATTGCCAAAACTCACTTACGATGAAGCCATTGAAGTAGCAGCGATTCATTCTGTCGCCGGATTACATGTACAACCGCAAAACTTCCTTAACCGCCCTTTTCGCTCGCCGCATCATACATCATCATCTATTGCACTTATTGGCGGCGGCAGCCATCCCAAACCAGGTGAGATATCATTGGCGCACCGTGGAATATTATTTCTTGATGAAATAGCAGAGTTTCCTCGAAAGGTACTAGATTGTCTTCGAGAACCTTTGGAAACGGGTCAAGTTGAGATTTCACGTGCGGCAGCAAAATTGACCTTCTTAAGTCGATTTCAACTCATTGCCGCAATGAACCCAAGCCCTTGTGGTGATACGGAGCGCGCACGTTCGACCCCGGATCAAATTCAGCGTTACTTATCACGTTTATCTGGGCCGTTTTTAGACCGCTTCGATTTAACCGTAGATGTTCCTAAACTTCCTGCTGGCACGTTAACCCAACAACACCAACCCAGTGAGTCCAGCGTTGAAATAGCTAAACGGGTCAAACAAGCACGCGATCTACAGCTCAGCCGCGCTGGGGTATTAAACAGTGAATTAACCCCAAAACAACTCAAACAAGATGGCGCTATAACTCAACCAGATCTCGCTTTTTTAGAACAAAGTGTCGTGAGCTTAGGATTGTCTGTACGTAGTTTTCATCGAATTCAACGGGTATCTCGTACCATTGCCGACTTACAGCAATCCCCTACAACTGAGCGCAGTCACATAGCTCAAGCCCTTGGTTATAGGGCCATGGATCGATTACTGGCAAAATTGAATCAGCAATAAACGTAATTTAACCTATCGTATAGATTGAGCAAAACTGCGACTACGAGTAACATAGCCCTCCGTTTAATAGGAGAGAAAAATGTCGCTGCTTTCGAAAATCAAAGGTTCAATTGCATTCTTATGCTATTTATTTAATACCATTTTTTGGACCATCCCTATCTTGGCGTTCAGTATTGTAAAATTGATCCCGATTGGCATTTGTCAAAAAATCTGTAGTTATATTCTCGACAATTGCGCTACTGCATGGATCGGTGTCAATACGATAGTAGAATCAATTTTTCATCCAATGCGTATCAATGTCACTGGCGACCAATCTTTTTCTGAACAAGAATGGTACATGGTTATTGCTAACCATCAATCGTGGGTCGATATCCTCATTTTACAGCGAGTATTTAACCGCAAAATTCCCTTTTTAAAGTTTTTCCTCAAACAAGAACTGATTTTTGTCCCAGTACTTGGCCTCGCTTGGTGGGCATTAGACTTTCCATTTATGCGCCGTTACAGCACCTCACAGTTGCGAAAAAATCCTAAATTGAAAGGTAAAGATATCGAGATTACTCGTAAAGCCTGTGAGAAATTTAAAACGAAACCTGTGAGTATTATGAACTTTGTTGAAGGTACTCGTTTTACGACAGCTAAACATGATAAACAAGGCTCACCTTTTCAGCACCTTCTAAAACCTAAGGCTGGAGGAATGGCATTCGCATTATCCGCTATGGGAGAGCACATTAATAAACTGGTTAATGTCACCATATATTATCCAGATACCGTACCGACTTATTGGCACTATATTTGTGGTGGATTATCAGAGGTAAGAGTGGACATTAAAATCACTGATATTCCTCAGCGTATGCGTGGTGACTACCTAAAAGATCGCGAATTTAAAATTGAATTTCAAGAGCAGCTCAATCAACTTTGGCTAGATAAAGACCTGCAGTTACAAAATTTTGCGTCACAAGCAAAACAAGAGGGTTAACACAATATGCTGGCTTTTTTACCTGGTCCAATACTGTTTATTATCAGTCTGACGCTATTGATCATCAATACCATTGTATGGAGCTCATTATTAACCATTGGCGGTGTGGCTAAATTATTACTGCCGTTCTTGCCTGCTCGCCGATTATTAACGCGAATAATGAACCGTTTTATGTGGTCATGGGCCACATGCAATGGCGGTATTTTATATTTGATATCCAACATTGAATGGGATGTAAAAGGGTTAGATAAACTCGACCCAAACGGTTGGTATTTACTGATCAGTAACCATGTCAGTGGCTTTGATATTGCAGCCCAAACGTATTTATTGCGTAACCATATTCCAATGTTGAAGTTCTTTTTAAAAAAAGAACTATTATATGTACCAATAATGGGCTTAGGTTGCTGGGCGCTCGACATGCCGTTTATGGATCGTACGAGTGCAGCAAAACTGAAAAAAAATCCTAAATTGAAAGGCAAAGATCTGCAAACAACCCGCAAAGCTTGCGAGCGTTTTAAGGACATGCCTACATCGATTATTAATTATGTTGAAGGCAGTCGGTTTACCGAAGAAAAACGACTACGTCAGAATTCACCTTATCGCCATTTATTACGTCCTAAAGCCAGTGGGATAGCTTTTACACTCTCAGCAATGGGCGAACAGTTTACCGGCCTGCTAAATATCACCTTGGTTTATCCTGAAACCTCGGAAAAAGTATTGGCGAATGTGATGCACGGACGCACTAAAAAAGTGGTGATCCGTATTGACACTCTGCCCGTACCCAAAGTGGACTCAGAGGTCTACTTTTCAAGCCCAGAAACTCGTGTCGAATTTCAGCGGTGGTTAAATCAGCTTTGGCTTGAAAAAGATCAGCAAATAGATGACATAATAAAAGCTTACCAACAGCAGTAACTGCATTGAAGAGGCTAAACTGTCATAAAACCGACAAATGACGATTTTCTGTTGCGTTAAAGGTGTAAAACTGTCAGTTTTATAAGGAAAAAGAGTTTATCGATAACTCAATTGATAAAATTAATTAACAATTGAATGTGTAAGACTTAATGTCGGGTTTTATTGTTAATATAATTGAAAGTTGTCACAGCCTTTCCAATAAATTTTTTATAGGTGAAATTTGAATTTTCGTGCATTCACGCTTTTAACACACTGGCTAATTTTAGTCATAACATTGAGTTTTTCAGTCTCTGTTTCAGCGCAAAAAAATGATCCTTATGACAGCTTAACCGAAGTAAAATTTGACCATTTCAGTACCGAAGGGGACCTTAATCAAAACTCGATTACTCGTCTGTTTATGGACAGCTCAGGAATGCTTTGGATAGGGACTCAAGACGGTCTACACAGCTATAATGGTGTTGAGTTTGATTTATACTTAAAACAGCCAAAAAATACCAACTCTATCTCAGGCAATTTAATTACTGATATTTTGCAGTCACCTGACGGCGATTTATGGATAGGCACCTTCAACAATGGACTCAATCGATTCAACCTCACTACGGGGGAGTTTACTGCGTTTAAACAACCCCAAGGCTTAACTGAGCTTCAGGTAACCCATCTTGCCGTGATTGGCGATACCTTGTGGGTAGGTACTCGTTCGGGTCTGTACATACTATCCTTAAAAACCGAAAAAATTATTCTCGTCAGTTTAGGCAATAATATCACGCCCAATATTACCAGCATTGCCAATATTGACGATAAATACATTGTCGTTGGCACTCAATCACATGGCACATTTGCCATTGATAGTAATACTATTATTCGGCTTGATATCCCGCTCAATATGACGGTAAACCAAATCAAATCCAGCTCTGTTTATTCCGTCTGGCTGGCCATCGACAACCAAATTTGGCGCTACAATCTCGATACCCATAAAAAAGAACTGATATGGTCGCATGATGATAGTTTTGGCGATAACCGTAAGATAATTGATTTTATCGTGGTTAATGCCAATCAAATTTTTGCTATCGGCAACAATACCGGTTTATTCAAACTCGATTTTATGGGTGGCAAGTGGCACAGCACGCTTTATAAACATGATCCGCAAAAACTCAATTCCATCAGTGCTAATACACTACAAAACCTAATGCTAGATCAAAACGGCACCCTATGGATTGGTACAGGTTATTCGGGCATCGATAAACTAAATCTCAGCCATCAATATTTTAGCCACTTTTACGACTACCAAACCAATGCTCCGGGCATGGCAAACATGATCCGCGTCATTTTCAGGGACACACAGCAACGCCTGTGGATAGGCACCGATGGTGCTGGACTTAAGTATTTGACCCCCGATGATAACCAATATCATTACATCAATGATTTATTTGCAAAAACATTAGCGATACCTACAGAACAGTTATCCTTGATAGTGCATGACATTAAACAAGATAAACAAGGTTTACTATGGTTTGCCACCAACGTAGGGCTGTTTACCTTAGATAAGAGCAATACCCTGCAGCAAATTAAACCGGCAAACGCACAATTTTATGCCGATACCCAAATCCGCAGTTTAGCCTTTGATGACAAAGACCGTTTATGGATAGCCAGCTCACAAGGTTTGTATTTTATCTCTGAGTATACAAATCGCATGATGGCTTATAACTTCGGCTTTCAAGCTGATTTTTCGCCATTCAAATACCAAATTATTAAACTTTATTTCAGCCAAGGTTATTTATGGCTAGGCACTATGGGCGGAGTGGTAAGGCTTTCAGCTGAAGCACAAAAACTAGACTTTTTGAGCCATGATTCAGAAAACCCTTACAGTCTGAGTGACAATCGTGTCAGAGACTTTTTGTTAGCAGAAAATGGCGACTTTTGGGTGGCGACTCATGGTGGTATAGACAAGCTAACAATAGAATACGGCACGTTTAAATTTGAAAGAATGGACGTCAACGCAGACAAAAGCAGTAATACAGTTTATGCGATTTTAGAAGACGAAAAACACGATTTATGGCTGAGTACTAACTCGGGTATTTCACGTTTTACCCCGAGTAATAAAAGCTTTATTTCTTATAATAAATTCGAAGGTTTGCAAGCCAATGAATTTAATGGTTCAGCTAAGTTTAAAGAGCTTAACGGTACCTTATGGTTTGGTGGTATTCGAGGCCTTAACCAATTTAACCCAAGCACTATTCCAAGCCAAAGGTCTGAGAACAAACTGGCGCTGACAAAATACACGATTGGTGAAACCCAACACCCTATTCGCGACTTAAGCCATGCTCCGCGCATTATCATGCCTTATGAACAACAACTCATCAGCTTTGAAGTCGGCTCACTCAATTTCAGTTACCCTGGATTAAGCCGTTTTAGCTACTTTTTAGACGGTTATGACAACGATTGGCGCGAATTATCCCATGGCAACGAAATCACCTATACCAACTTACCACCTGCTGAATACAAGTTAGTGGTTCGTCATGCGCTAGGGACGAATAGATACAGCCAATACACACTTAATGTGAACGTGTCAGTAGTGCCACCAATGTATATGAGCAACACAGCTTATATTCTGTATATTACGGTCGGATTATTAATTATTGTTTGGTTTTTTTATGCCCGAAAGAAAAAACAGGCCAAGCAACGTGAATTTGACAACAGTATTCGCGCCTCTGAAGAGCGTCTAAAACTGGCACTTTGGGCTTCTGGCGATGGTATGTGGGATTGGAATATTAAAGACGATAAAGTCTATCGAACTAACATGATCGAGCCGATGAGTTTTTCGTTAAAAGATCAGTTATTGAATAAAAATATTGATCCAGAAGACCGACCACGAGTGCAAAAACTGCTTAACGATCACCTTAACGGTGAAAGTGAGTTCTTTGAAGCAGAGTATCGCGTTGAAACTAAACCTGGAGAATGGGCTTGGGTGTTAGATCGTGGTCAAATTGTTGAACGTGATGGCAATAATATTCCAGTGCGAATGGCTGGAACTCATAAAGACATTACTAGCCGAAAAATCACAGAAAACGAACTCAAGCTATCATCGCAAGTCTTGTTTAGTATGAACGAAGCCGTTGTCGTTGGTGAACTAGACTATCAAATACGCTCAATCAATCCAGCTTTTAGTCGCATTACTGGCTTTAAACATCGTGATGTTGTCGGTAAGCATTTCTTGTTTTTAACCATGGGAAAGCAGTCGCGCGAGTTTTATAACTCAGTTGAAACCCAGCTATTAAGGCACAAACATTGGGCCGGTGAAATTCACATTAGAACCCGCAACCGTCGCGGCATTCTTGCATGGCTAGAAATTAACCAAGTTATCGATAATAAAGGTGAAACGAGTCACTTTGTGGCGGTGTTCACCGATATTACTGCCCGTAAAAAAGCCGAAGAAGATTTACGAGTATTGGCTAACTTTGATCCACTGACCGGACTGCCTAACCGCACTTTATTCCAGGACAGGCTCAACCAAGCCGTGACGAAAGCACACCGTGCCAATAGCATCGTAGCATTGTTATTTTTAGATCTTGACCGATTTAAACATATCAATGACTCAATGGGCCACCACATCGGTGATTTACTGCTTAAAGCCGTCGCGCATCGCCTGCAAAATGCTGTACGAGATGGCGATACCGTTGCACGCTTAGGCGGAGATGAATTTACCATTATTTTAGAAGGTGTTGCCAAAACGAAAGCCGCCACCATTATTGCCGAAAAAGTGTTACACGCTTTTCAAACACCTTTTTTACTTGACGATAAAATACTGACTATATCACCGTCGATTGGTATCAGTTTGTACCCAGAAGATGCAGATGATACCACCTCATTGATTAAGTATGCTGATACCGCCATGTATCACGCAAAATCACTGGGGCGCAATAACTTCCAATTCTATACCGAGCAATTAAACCAATATGCTACACGTCATGTTCAGTTAGAGGCCGGACTTAAAAAAGCGATTCAAGACAATGAGCTATATTTGGTTTATCAACCTAAATACGATGTAAAAACTGAAAAAATTATCGGACTGGAAGCGTTAATGCGCTGGGAAAGCCCAGAACTTGGCTTTATTTCACCGGTTGAGTTTATTCCGCTGGCGGAAGAAACAGGCATCATCAATCAGATTGGTCATTGGGCTATTCAACAAGCCTGTAACCAACTGGCGCAATGGCATCAACAAGGGTTTGAGCATATATCTGTCGCCGTTAACCTTTCAGCCAGACAATTGAAAGCCGATATCATTTCGACCATAGAAGTCGCATTAGCGGTATCTGGATTACCGGCAAGCGCCTTAGAACTCGAATTAACCGAATCGATGATTATGGGTAACCCACAGGATTCCGTTGCCGTGCTATCGCAACTCAAAGCATTAGGCTTAACCATTGCGATTGATGACTTTGGTACCGGATACTCAAGCTTAAGCTATTTGAAACGCTTCCCAATTGATACCTTGAAGATTGATCGTGAATTTGTGCGTGATATAACTGAAGATCCTGACGATGCTGCCATCACTAGCGCCATTATAACCTTGGCCCACAGTTTAGAGCTTAACGTTGTTGCTGAAGGTGTTGAAACCCAAGCGCAATTGAATTTCTTACGTGAGGGGGGTTGTGATCAAGTACAGGGCTTCTTGCTCAGTAAGCCACTGAGTGCGGTTAATTGCCTTGCATTATTAACGCAAGACAAAGTTAAGATTAGTCATTCATAAGGCAAAATAAAAGCTCCATTTAGGAGCTTTTATGTGTATTTTACTGATTGAATAAACTATAAACTATAAGCTATAAGCTATAAACTATAAGCTATAAGCTATAAACTACGGTGCAACACGTTCAACGCGTTTTACCCAGCCTTGCGGTGCAGTAACGTTGCCTTTTTGTAGCTCAGTAAACAGCTTATAAATACGCTGAATATTAGGACCTACCTTACCGTCGCCAACGGTCAAAACCCGACCATCTTCGAAGATATATGAACTGACAGGCGATACCACCGCAGCAGTACCAAATCCACCCGCTTCAATAATTTCACCCGCTTCAATATCAGCAATGAATTTATCTAACATCACCGTTTCTTGTCTCACTTCACAACCCAGCATATCCCCAAGTTCCATAATGGACTGAGAGGTAATGGATTTTAAAATGGTGTCTGTGAATGTCGGAATAATCACAGTGCCATCTTTTAAAATGTGAAAGTGATTCATCGCGCCAGCTTCTTCAATTTGAGTATTGGTTGAATCTAAATACAATACCTGCGATGCGCCATATTCTACAGCCGCTTTACCTGCACGCAGTGAAGCAGCATAGTTACCAGCAGCTTTTGAAGCACCAGTACCACCAGATACTGCACGGTGGTACTTAGTACTGATTAACAAACGAATACCATTATTAACCCCAGAGGCATAATACGCTCCAGATGGGCTTAGCATTACGCAGAATGTATATTGCTGACTAGGGCTAACAGACAAACGATCTTCTGTTGCAAAAATAAAAGGTCGAATGTATAAACACGCACCTTGTTGCTGTGGGAACCACAAACGGTCAACATCAATAAGGGCATTAATTGCCTTTACTTGCATACTTTCATCGATATTCGGAATACACACGATATCGGCAGAACGGTTCATGCGCTCAGCGTTTTTATTTAAGCGGAAGGTGTAAATCTCGCCATCTTCGTGCATAAAGGCTTTAGCGCCTTCAAAAATTGATTGGCCATAATGCAATGACATTGCACCGGGTGCCATTTCAAACGGGCCGTAAGGAACTATGCGCGGATCGCACCATTGACCATCACGATAATCCATCAAAAACATGTGATCAGTACGAAGCTTACCGAAACCCACATCGCCTTCAGGCTTAAATGGCTCTGTGCGGCGCTCTGACGCTGATTTTAAATTATATTTTATGTCCATTGCATACCACCTTAAAAACTGAGCTTGCAGACTATGGAGGCTAGAGAATAATGTCAAGTCGCAGCCCTAGATCCTAAATCAAAATACGTCAATTGAACGTAACAAGCATCAATATATTTATTCATACTGCAACAGACAAACTGTCAGTGCATATCTCATTCTGTCACTAGCCTAATCACAACGCATCAATCAAGATTAATCAAAGTTATGCCACCAAGAATGATTATCCATTTATGGCTAACTTGCCACTGCTGCAATCACCGAAATTTCAACCAAGTATTCAGGTTCGGCAATCGCTGCTTGTACACAAGCTCTTGCTGGGGCATGCCCTTTGGGTAACCAGTTGTCCCACACTTGATTCATTGCATCGTAATCAGCCATATCTTTAAGGTAAATAGTGGCTGATAAAATATGATCGCGTCGACTACCCGATTGTACGAGCAAGCTTTCGACCTCTTCAAGCATGGTAATGGTTTGGGTATTAATATCGGTGAACTTATCTTTAGCCACCTGGCCACACAGATAAACGGTATTGTTGTGGATCACAATACTGCTCATGCGAGTGTTAACATCGAGTCGGGTAATTGTCATAAAAAGGTCTTTTACTGTCTTGGTTAGCAGATGAAAATAGCGCGATCTGAGATAAAGCACAATATAGTACGATTTATTGAATATATTTTAGCCACTTAGTTTTAAAGGCTATTCCTATAGGCCTTGTCACTGCTAGAATCGGGTTTCCATCCAGAAACGTATAGGACTCCCCATGAGCCTTGAATTATTGTCCCAACTGGAAACCAAAATCCAGGCAACTCTCGAAAATATTGAGCTACTAAAAATGGAGCTTGATGAAGAGAAGCAAAAGAACGAAGCGTTGCTTTCACAGCAACAAGAATTGACACAAAAAAACCAACAATTGCAGCAAGACCTAAACTCTTGGAGTGATAAGGTCAACGGCCTTGTTGGTTTATTGAATAACGAAATCTAAATGGATTGATACTGCTTTGATTGTATTTCAATCAAGGCATTTAATTCACTGATAGCCTGCTTAACTTTCGGCAGGCTTTTTTTCGTCTGTAAAAAGCGCCCTTTATCAAACTCGAGTAACCCTAAGTCTTTTACCCAAATCACGCCACTCAAAAAGATCCTAGCATGCTTAACTATCAATTTAGGTGCATAAACAGGGAACATTCTCATACGACTTCCTCCAAGAAAATACATGCACAAGGTGCAATGAAATAACGACGATAAGCCATGTATAAGTCGGAAATGTAAATGTTCAAAGCAGATATAAACCACTATTCACTTTCTTGTTAAGCACAACTTCAATGTCATCAAGTTTGACCACATGATGCCGAAAGAGTTTCATTAACATGCTATTTTTTATTGTTCTGATAAATCCCATAAATCTCAAGTGACACTTTAATGCCGCTTGCCAATATTTTGACGCTATGTTAAGATCTTTGATGTTACTCAGGGTAAAAAAGAGTCATTTGACTCATCTCCGTATCGTCTTTTATAGACATACGGTTTTTTTTTGCCTGCGATAAACTTCCACTCCACGCAATCAACATCCCGCCTAAATCACAGCATCAGCCTCTTGTTTAAAAATATGAGTATTGTTTGATAACCTTTGCTGAAATTTAGACAACAAAAAAGGAGCCGAAGCTCCTTATTTAACAAACATAAGTTGTGTAGATTACTTTTTGTTCATTGATGTTAAGTAAAATGCGATATCAATTAATTCATCATAAGATTTAATCGAGCTGGTTTCGACGCGATATTTGCCGTTAACTACTAATGTTGGTACACCGGAAATTTTAGCATTTTCAGTATCACGCTTCATTTTCGACATCTGTGCGTTAACCATAAATGAACTTGCCGCTGCATCGTAAGCTTTACCATCTACGCCATTAGCGATAAATACTGCTTTGATATCGTCTGCGCGAGTAAATTGCTGACGCTTGTCGTGGATAGCGCTAAATAAAGCTGCGTCCATTTTTTTCTCGACATTTAACTGCTGAGCAACCGCAAAAGCACGTGACATTTCTACGCCCATTTCACGACCGATAAACTCAACGTGGGACTGATTAAATGTGACACCTTCAGGTAAGTTCGCTTCAATTTTAGGCACTACTGTTTTAGAAAAATTAAAACAATGTGGACAATAGAATGAGAAAAACTCAGTAATTTCTGGCTTGGCAGTTTCAGGGCCATCATTAATAACCGTGTAATGTACACCTTCTTTATAATCGGCAGCCATCGCAGCCATAGGCGCTAGCAGGAGTGCAGCAGCCATCAGTAATGCTTTTTTCATTTTACTTCCTTCTAAATAGGCAAAAATATAAATACGCTGGCTCTATCATAGTCTAGCGTTAGCCTGTAACTCAATCGCTAGTCAATTGTATTTGTAACTAAATACTATTAGGTAGTGATTATGAAATATTGTTAATTAAAACTAGGTAAACTCAATGGTGGCTCATTAAGCGCAGATAACTGCTCCTTAAACGCCAGAGTTTGTTGTTCCCAATACTTAATATCGCCAAACCATGGAAAATTCATCGGGAATGCAGGGTCATCCCAACGCTTGGCTAACCACGCATTATAATGCACCATCCGGAAAGCCCTTAACGGCTCAATGAGTGCCAACTGTCTCGCATCAAAATCACAAAACTCTTGATATCCCTCTAATAAAATATCAATTTGTAATAATTGCTGCTGACGATCTCCGGTCAACATCATCCATAAATCTTGTACTGCTGGCCCTTGCCTGGCATCGTCTAAATCAACAAATCCAGGTCCATCTGGTGTCCATAAAATATTACTAGGGTGTAAATCTCCGTGCAAGCGTATAGAGGTAAAATTGTGCTGCTGCCATATCTGCTTGGCTTTCTCTAAAACTTGCTCTACTACGGTGAAAAAAGCTGTCTGCATTGAACTGGCAACAATACCACTTTCGCGTAAATAGCGATAAGACTCATCGCCCAAAATGGCAGGGGTCAGCGATTCACGGTATTTAAAAGGCTGCATTGCGCCATATTGATGAATTCGGCCAATAAAGCGGCCAACCGATTCAAGTTGTTCAAGATTGTCTACTTCAAATGCCCGCCCGCCAATAGACGGAAAAAGACCAAAACGATAACCTTGATACTCAAATAAGGTTTTACCTTCAATAACGACAGGAACGGCAATAGGAATATCTTCTGCCGCCAATGCCAAGGCATAATCGTGCTCTTCTTGAATTTGTTCATTGCTCCAACGATGCGGCCGATAAAACTTCACCACATAACGAATGCCTTGATCGCAGCGGAATTGGTACACCCTATTTTCGTAACTGTTTAATGCTAATAGCCCCGTCTCAGGGAAGACGCCGATGCTTTCGATGGCATCTAAAATGAGATCGGGTCTCAATGCCTGAAAATGAAACTCTGCGCCTGTATCGTTGTCCATGTATACCTTCTTAAGCAGTTTGAATATGTGGGGCAAGTAGCGTTAATAAAAATGCTAATACGTCTAACTCATTTGCGCTATCGGTGGAAATCCAACAAATATCACCATAAAACTCATAATGTAACCATAAAGGGCTGCCTTCAAAGTTCAGTAACCATTGATGACGATCTGCGCCCCATTGGCGCTCTCGAATATCACAATCAAGTGCAGCCGCTAGCGGTTCTGCAAATCGTTCAAATTGCTCAAAATCCACTTCAGCTTGAATAACAATACTCAATGCTGCGGGATCTAATTTGGCTGATAATAATTTCATAATCGACTCAGATAAAATACATCAATTAACTGCTACAAGACATTATTAAGCCTTGTCCCCATTTAGGTGGGCGTTTGGCAAAATCTTCCATCTCAGGTTGTTCGTCAAAAGGACGTTGTAAAAGTTGTTGAAGTTGCAATAACTTGCTGTTGTCGCCATTTTCTTCAATCTCGATAATAGCTTCCTGGGCAAGGTAATTGCGCAAAATATATTTAGGGTTGGCACTATTACGCTCACATTGCCATGCATTCACATCCGCCACTTCACCTACTCGGTTTTGATAAGCTTGATGCCAAGTATCAAAACCAGCAAGGTCGGCCATATCGTCTCGTAAACTAGAATGCACACTACTCGGGTCTAGTTGGCCAAAACGGCGTAAACTATTGGTATAGTCAAGTTGGTTAGTTTCGAGTAATCCGGTTAATTGCCCCACAAGCTGCAAATCTTTGTTATCGAATTCGGCCTGTTCCTCTGCATTAACAACATTTGGGTTAATATTGGATTGAGAAAGGCCTAACTTAGCGCGCATGAGTAATAAATACTGCTGAATTAATTCAAATTGATACGTATTTAGCGCTGCGATTAAATCATCCGACTCGATAATAGGCGTTAATGTTTGCGCCAAACGCTTGAGGTTCCATAATCCAATTCCTGGTTGCTGGCCAAAGGCATAACGACCTTCGTGATCGGAGTGATTACAGATAAAGTCTTCTTTAAAGGTGTCTAAGAAAGCAAATGGGCCAAAATCGAAGGTATCACCAAGTATCGACATATTGTCGGTATTCATCACCCCGTGAGCAAAACCAACAGACTGCCAATGAGCAATCATTTTAGCGGTAGACTGCACCACCTCATAAAACCATTTTTTGTAACCTGCTGCATCGGTTGATAAATGTGGAAAATGCTGTTGAATGGTAAAATTAACTAATTGAGTCAGTTTGGCTGCATCGCCTTGCTCGCTATGAAAGAAATATTCAAAATGGCCGAACCGAATGTGACTTTTTGCCAAACGTACCGTTATTGCGGCCGTTTCTTGGCTTTCGCGCCATACGGGTAAATCGGAACCAATAACGGCTAACGCACGGCTGGTAGGTACATTTAGCGCAGCAAGCGCTTCGGATACTAAAAACTCTCGAACTGCTGAGCGCATTACCGCCCGACCATCACCTTGGCGAGAATACGGTGTTGGACCGCCGCCTTTTAACGCGACATCCCAAGCCCCATTTGGACCAATAGCTTCACCTAATATAATTGAACGACCATCGCCCAATCTTGGTGTATAGCCACCAAATTGATGGCCACTATAAACTTGAGCGTAATAACTGGCACCAGGAGCGGCATAGTTGGCCGATAATTGCATCAACAGTTCAGTATTGGGTTTTGCTAAACCAATTAATTGAGCCGCGTCATCACTCCAACCCAGCCAATGAGGATTACTGATGGGTAAAGGATAAACTTGCGAATAAAAGCCTTCTAGTTGCTCAAAAAAATCTTGCTTAAACTGCATTATGCTTTGTACCCACGACCTGATTCTCACACTGCAATTGTTGCTTTTCATCTATCTGACACAACTCGCCACATGCAAACGCTTGCTCTGCAGGCACTGACGAGGCTTGCAAGCGTAACATTCCAGCACCTTTAGCTTGGCATTGCTCCAATGAATCGTAAAAACCGGCAATGTGGTCTTGCAGTACTATTTGGGTCGGTATAGGTGTTCGATCTGCAACATAAAATAAGGTCCATTCAGGTGTACGAATACAACCGGCAAGTAAAACTACTGTGGCAGTAAACAGCAATGTTTTTGTTAATGTACGAGTCATTAATGTCATTTTAAACCTTGAAAGCATTGGATTTGAAGCAACAAAAAAGCGAACCAAGGTCCGCTTTCCTTTTGAATATCATACCTGATATTCATCCAACAGTATTGATTAGCCTATTAGCTCGCTTTGGTTTTGGCCTTTTCTATCCGCTTTATGCGTCCTTCAAAGCCAGTGACAGTGCCGTCGGTTAGCTGGTATTCAAGCGCTTGCTCGCACACCTTAATCGCCTCATCAAACTGACCAACATCATTTAACAATGTCGATAACTGCATAAACGCTGGCGATTTGATTTCATCAGTGCTTTTTTGAGAGACATATTGTTGATGTAATGAGCGATATAACCCTACATAGGTTAATTGTAACGCCGCACCATATTGACAATAATCGCTCTGTTTACGCATTTTATAGCAATGATTAATCACACTGGCTAAGCCATTATGCTGGCTTTGAAGATCGTTAGCGTTATTGGCAGCATCAACCTGTTGCAGAAAACTTTCGCTGGCCCAATCGCCTTCAACACGGTTTAGACTCAAGGACAAGCCTTGATCACTTGGCGCATCAACCTCTGCAGTAGCAGATACTTTAGGCTCGGCATCTGCATTGCTCACGTTAGCTTTGTTCTCGCTAGCTTTGTTCTCGTTTGCCGTAGCAACATCCTTAGGGGCAACTTCAGGCGCAGAAACCACCTCAGTGACTATACTTTCGGATTTAGGAGTTTTGGGCTTAGTCTGTTCCGGAGCAATTTCGACAGCATCAACTGGCTCATTAAGCAGCTCCACTGGCGCTGTTGGCTTTTCGCTGAACTCGTCAACAGGATCAACATCAACTGAAATAAGTTCATCGGTCTTCACTGTAACCTCAGTTAATACCTCATCTGCTGCCGACTTATCCATAACGACATGCTCAGACTCTGCCATAGTCGTATCGTCTGCTGCCGTTAAAGGTTGAGCAACCTCACTGGATGAATGCGATGTGGCATTACGATCGGTTTTATCACGTTCTTGTTTTGCCACCGCTTGAGTACGTCTGTACAAATACAGAGCAATTGCAATCAATATGACAGTTAAAATTACCTTCATTAGGCTTCCACCTTGCTGATTATGTGCCAGAGCACATTGTTTTAACTCACTCACAACAGCATTCATTGTGAGGCAATGTAATGGTTTAATGATACTGCGCTGTTTTTTTAAGCACTAGCCATTATTATTTCAATGTACACTATAAAATCAAGTATTTATCTATTTTAATCTGTAACAAGTCGTAGACCACTCGCCATTTCGCATCAGTTTTAATCATTTTTGCGATCTCAACCTCAAAAAAAGGACATTTTGAGCCAAAGATCAAAGTTAAATAAGCGGAGTTTGTCAGCTACTATTGCCAAGTTTACACTACTAATATCCGACTGTTTTACTAAGGTATTTAATAAGAGATAACACTATGGATGATACAGAACTATTAAGCGGTAAATTACTCTACGAATTTCGAACCATGCAAGCTATGGTCGAAATCTACTGTAAAGCGCACCATCCTCTTAAACCCTCCCAGGGTGTATGCCTGCAATGTAGTGAGTTTTTAAGCTATGCCAATACTCGACTCGATCGGTGCCCCTACGGCCAAGACAAACCCACTTGTAATAAATGCCCGGTGCATTGTTACAAACCTCATATGAAACAAAGAGCACGTGAAATCATGATGTATGCAGGGCCAAGAATGCTGTTGCCTCATCCAATTTTTGCCATTAAGCATTTATTGGCAGAACGCAAACCGGCACCAGGCCTGCCGCCAGAAAGAGTTTCAAACAGACATTTACGTAAAGTAAAGCAAAGTTAATAACCGAGAACTACTCGGTTTACACAAAGTAGGTTAGTATTCACTATCGTCAAAGAGAGTGAAAATGAACCAATTTAACGATTTATTCATTCAAACATACTGGTGGCTCTCCTTGCTAGGAGGCATTCATTGCCTTGGAGTAGGCTTGTATGTTCATTATATTTACCAAAGTGCCACCCGCAGCCATAGCCTGTTGGCTGGGATCTTTTTACTTATCGGCTGTTATTTTTTAACCGGTTTACTTACCCCAGAAACCACCCCTATCCCGATACATTTAACCCTTACACTGTTTATCCCTATCTATTTTTTACTAATGCCAATGCTGTATTTATATTGTAAAAGCAGCCTAACAGCACAAGATTACCAACCACTGTTAATCAAACATTTTGGCTTTGCCATTATCATCGCCTTAGTGACCAGTTCAACCATATTATTTCATATTGGTATCGATCCAAAAAATTCCAATAACACCATTGGAACTCTGGGTGAAATAAACAGTATTAATCTATTAGCCGTGGTTTTACCCATCCTATTAATGCTACAAACCTTTGGCTATTTTGGGGCTATTTATCGTTTATTATCCCACTATCGCCCACAATATTTGGCCAATAGGCAACCTAACTTACAAGTAATACGATTTCGCTGGCTAAGTGTATTAACCATCGGCATTCTCATTAATTGGATACTGCGTATCGTGTTGGTTTATTTACCGTTTTACTTAGGCGACTCCGTTTTATTATTAACCCAAGCGGTAACACGTTTAAGCCTATTATTAACCGTATATGTGTTGGCGTTATATGGCATCCAACAAGTCACCCGATCGGCCTATTTGCGCGGGTCGCTCAATGCCTCCAACCAAGCTACGCCATCAAGCAAAGAGCCGCACACTGATCCACTGCTGGACGAGGAAGAAATAACTTACTTACATCATTTAATGGTCGATGAGGATGGGCGCGACCCAAACGATAATTCAGCTGTAGAAAGGGATAAAAAAAAGGATGAGTAAGACAGAAAACAGACTGATTTCCCCGTACACATCACCCAAAAAAAAATGTTCAACCGTTTACCGATGCTCGCCGAGTATAAATGTTTATTAACTCGCACCCATTAGGGGTTATGCTACTCTATGGCGAGTTTTACCATGACAATTTAGTCACTGAGGTTATTTATGAAACGTTCTATTAGCTTAGTTTTTTCCAGTTTACTCGTGTTATTAAGCTTCGCGTTTTCAGCTCCTAGTTTTGCAAACGAAGATGCTTATAACGATGCCATCACTAATTTTAAAAAGGCCAATGAAAGCCGACATTTATTTAATACGGCTTATGGTTATGCAGTCTTCCCAACCGTAGCCAAAGGCGGTATCGGAATTGGTGCCGCATATGGAAATGGTCGTGTATACCAAAGCGATGCTTATATGGGGGATTCCACATTAACCCAACTATCTATTGGCTTTCAGTTAGGCGGACAAGCCTATAGTGAAATTATCTTCTTTAAAGATGCCAAAGCTTATAATGAGTTCACCAGCGGTAGCTTTGAATTTAGCGCGCAAGCGTCAGCAGTGGCCATTAACGTTGGTGCCAATGCGCAAGTTGGTACTACAGGTAATTCAGCAGGTGCAGGACAAGCAGGCAGTAATCATGCCGCAGCCGCAGCCTATATAAATGGTATGGCGATATTTACCGCCGCTAAAGGTGGATTAATGTTTGAAGCCGCTCTCGCTGGTCAGTCATTTACCTTTGATGGTAAGTAACCACTGCGAGTCTTAACACTCGTTAAGTACATAACATTCAGGCTGCCATTGGCAGCCTGAATTATTTGGAATAAGTGGTTTATTATCGCAGAGTCCAAACAATGGCATTAGCATATACACAGTGGTCAAATTAACCTTGCTGATACATTTGTGGACAACCTTCTCGTCATCCCGGTAATGCTTTTGAGCCGGGATCCAGGTTTATTCTTTTATGTTTGGTATTGATGGCCTGCGGCCACTAACGTCGTGGCGCTTCGCCCACACCAGACTAACATCGCAAGGTTCCACCCTGCACGGGCCAAATACTTTGTCATTCCGGTAATGTTTTTGAGCCGGAATCCAGCTTTTTTATACGTTGTACTTATGGCCTGCAGCCACTAACGTCGTGGCGCTTCGCCCACACCAGACTAACATCGCAAGGTTCCACCCTGCACGGGCCAAAAGGGGATCAACAGCAATCCCCTCTTGGATCACCCCTGCCGTTCCGGCAACATTTTCGCTATTTAACCAAACAACAGCAGCGAAAAAATTGCCACGGAAATTTATCCAGCTTGAAACCTCATTTGAATCCTACCTCGGCCTTATTCAAAAATGCTAACGCTTCCGATGGTACATCCTGTACCGCGAAAGCTAAGCTCACATCCATGTGAGCTTCACGCTATTTTCTTCAACGGCCTCAAGTTCAGAGGTAAATTTATCCATTTTCAATCATAACTTCTGACTCATTTATGGACAGATTCGTGTCAGCCGATACGAAACTTACACAGATAGCTAATGTAAAACGGGCTAGGAAAGAACACTGACGGTGTGGGATTTCATAGCAACTGTTGTAATGCAAATGCCATTTTTTTGATAGTTGCACCATTCAAACTAAGAGTGTTTCTATTCAAATTTGTTTCGCTCATGCTATCGATATGCGTTAACCAAACACGATGATATTTTTCTGATTTGTTAATAGTGCTAATGCGTGATTGCTGGGTTTTTATCGAAGCCCAGTTCCTGTGAGTTGAATCAACATGTCGATGGTAAAGATACGAAACGAAGAAAGTGGCACCGATAGTGGTGAGTTTATCACCACCCTCAAAGGAAAATATATGTCGTTCAGAACGTGCACGTGTCATTCTATTTTATCCTCGGGTATACCTTCCTTACACATAATTATTCATTAGATAAAGTTGGTCAATATTAGATATGAAATTTTGTCGAGGCACTTCAATTATAAATGGTTTTGGGGCAAAAACGAGTTAGTTTTCTTTACTTGGAAATGGACCGATTCAACTCTGAACTTGAGGACGTTGAAGAAAATAGCGTGAGCCTGACAGGACGTCAGGCTAGCTTTCGTTGGCCAGGGATGGCCTATCGGAAGCGTTAGCATTTTCGAATAAGGCTGAGGCAGTTACCCAATAAAGTTAAAAGCTGGATCAATCCCCATGGCGACCTTTTCGCTGTTTGAAAATGTTGCGGGGCGGCTGGGAGTTCCAAGAGGGAACAGCCGTTGGTTTCCTCTTGGTCTGGTGTGGGTGAAGCGCCACGACGTTAGTGGCCGCAGGCCATAAGTACATAAGTACTAAGCATAAAACACAAAAAATAAACCTGGATCCCGGCTCACGAGCATTGCCGGGATGACGATTAAATTAGCCTGCGTAAGTAGACAACCTATTTATATCCCCAAGGTGCTGGCGGTAATGCTACAGGCTTAGAGAGGTCAAACTCGACTTTAAAATCTCGATCCTCACGACTTAAACGATAAGTAAAAGTATGCGCTTCAATCATCATCTGCCACTCATTAGTGACCGACTGAGTTAAGCCATGTTGCTTGAAGTTGGCAATAGACTCATCGTCCACAGGAAACGTTTGCAAGTTGGCAGTGCCAGTATCGCGGGTCTCTCCACCATACATAGTCACTTTGTCATCGGTGCCATCTTTATGGCGATGATCATGCTTTAAGCGCAATCCGGTATCAGTTTGAGTTATCACCCAAGTGCGAGAGTGATCATCGCCAACATGAAATGGAATACGTAACTGATGATCGGTGCAATCTCTTACATGCATAATTAATTTTTTACCACTAAAGCCATCCCCTTCACTGCCACCAGCAGTGATTTTACCGGCAAAAGCTTTGCCACAAAGAGCGCTAATCGCTTCAAAAAATTGCTTTTGCTGTACCGAGTTTGCGGCATAAGCAGGATTAACCAACATAGCGCTACCACACAGTAATGCACCACTGAGATATGCGCTAAGCCTAATTAACGTTGGCATAATGATCATTCCTTGTTTATCAAACCATTGAGTAATTTAATCAATAAAGTGCAGTCGTGTAACACAACGGCTACTGAGCAGACTAAATTAAAAGACGAAAGTACCGAACAAGATTACCTTGTTATTGAATCTATTGCTGCTAGAAAAACAAAACCCGCAAACGTTAATGCGGGTTTTTATGACAATAAGTTAACGTGTTAGCTTACTTAGCGTATTTAGACTTCGTCGCCCAAGTGGTCGCTTTAGCTGGACGCTTTAGCTGGACGCTTAGCGCCTTGGCTCGTGGGCGCTTGCCCTTTTGCCGCTTGGCCCGAAGCCTTAGCTGGAGACTTTGGTTTCTGCCCTACTGGCTTAGCACTGCCTTTATCCGCTTTAGTGTTACCTTTACGGCCTTCAAACTGATCGGCAGAAAAACGGGTCATGGCTTTTTGGCCGCTTTGTTCTTTCGCTTTAGCCGATGGCTTTTGGCCCCACTTCACTTTAGTTTGCTCGTTACGCGTTTCGGGTGGTACCAAATGATTTGGACCATTACCAATTAACGACTCTTTACCCATAGCAACTAAGGCTTCACGGATCATCGGCCAGCCCATTGGGTCGTGGTAACGCAATAAGAATTTATGCAATTTACGCTGACGACCTTTTTTAGGCACTGTCACTTGTTCACTATCATGCTTAATGTTTTTCAGTGAGTTAAGTTCGGTATGATAAATCGTGGTCGCATTTGCCATCGGAGATGGATAAAAGTTTTGCACCTGGTCGAGCTTAAATTTCTGCCCTTTTAACCATAATGCCAAATTAACCATGTCTTCATCGGTAGTACCAGGATGCGCCGAAATAAAGTACGGAATTAAAAACTGTTCTTTACCCGCTTCTTTAGAAAACTTATCAAACAGTTCTTTAAACTTGTCATAGGTTCCCATACCTGGCTTCATCATTTTACTGAGCGGGCCTTCTTCGGTATGTTCAGGAGCAATTTTTAAATAACCACCCACATGATGTTTAGCTAACTCTCTAATATATTCAGGGTTTTCGATCGCCAAATCGTAACGAACACCCGAAGCAATTAACACCTTTTTAATACCAGGTACTTCACGTGCCGCTTTGTATAAGTCGATGGTGTGTTTATGGTCGGTGCCTAAATGGCCGCAAATAGACGGGAACACACATGATAAACGTCGACAGGTTTTCTCCGCTTTCTCACTGGTACAACCTAAACGGTACATGTTCGCCGTTGGGCCACCCAAGTCAGAAATAACGCCGGTAAAGCCTGGCACTTTTTCTTGAATATCTTTAATTTCTTTGATGATCGACTCTTTCGAGCGACTTTGAATAATGCGTCCTTCATGCTCGGTAATCGAACAGAATGAACAACCACCAAAACAACCACGCATGATATTGATTGACGTCTTAATCATGTCGTAGGCAGGAATTTTTTCTTTGCCGTACACAGGGTGCGGGATGCGTTGATAAGGTAAATCGAATACTGCATCCATTTCGTCGGTGTTTAATGGCCACGCAGGTGGATTTACCCATACACCACGGTTGGCATCATGTGGCTGAAACAGCGCACGAGCACAGCCAGGGTTTTGCTCTTGGTGCAAAATACGCGAGGCATGGGCATACAAATACTTGTCTTCGCTGACCTTGTTATAGGCAGGAAGCAGTACATAGGTTTTTTCCCATGGCTTTGGACGAGGCGGTTGAACGCTAATGGCTTTAGGTGCCTCGTTATCAAAAATCTTTTCGTCTGTTGGACCTGACAAATTACTGCAACCAACATCATCTGCACCATATGGGCTAGGTAATGGCTCAATTTTATGTAATTGGTCAATTTTGCGTGAATCCATGCCACGCCAACCGGGCATAGGTTCTTTACGCATTGTTGCGGTACCACGAACATCGTCGATATCGCCAATGGCCTCACCCGCAGCAATACGGCGTGCAACTTCCATTAATGGTCGTTCAGCATTGCCGTAAATTAAAATATCGGCTTTGGCGTCAAAAATCACACTGCGACGGACTTTATCTGACCAATAATCATAATGAGCAATACGGCGTAGGCTGGCTTCAATGCCACCGATAACAACGGGTACGTCTTTAAAGGCTTCTTTACAACGCTGGGTATACACGGTCACGGCACGATCGGGGCGTTTGCCGCCAATATCACCAGCAGTGTAAGCATCATCATGACGTAACTTACGGTCAGCGGTGTAACGGTTAATCATCGAATCCATGTTGCCAGCGGTTACCCCAAAAAATAGATTTGGGCGACCTAGCTGCATAAAGTCTTCTTTGTTTGACCAATCAGGCTGCGAAATAATACCCACACGGTAACCTTGGGCTTCTAACATTCGCCCAATCACCGCCATACCAAAACTTGGGTGATCAACATACGCGTCGCCAGTCACGACAATAATATCGCAACTATCCCAACCTAAAATATCCATTTCTTTACGAGACATGGGTAAAAAAGGTGCTGTTCCGTAGCATTCAGCCCAAAACTTTGGATAATTAAATAACGTTGACTCAACTTGCATGTATATGACCTACATAAATGGGGAAAACCAGCCTAGCTGATCCGATGACAACATCAGCCTACGGCTGAATTTAACGGACGCGGAGTATAGCAGTAGAGCGACACTAAGTGTGACTAAAAAAACACCAAAAGTGAAATATTTTTATCCTTTTATAACCTTGTAAAACACGTGGGAATATTGCTATTCCCTTATGCTTTCAATGTTATAACCCAATAAAGAAGCCAATATTAGCAACCGCTAAGATTAATAGTACTATCCAAGTCGTTAATACACCCCAAAAACGGCCGAAGTGATGGCCGCCTTGACCTTGGTTTAATCCAATAGCATGTAATAAACGCGCCACAATCCAAGCTGTACCCAAACAGTGTATCAAGTAAACCGGCATGCCATTCAATTCAGCCAGTGCTAACAAAATGAGTACTATGGGTGCATTTTCAATTAAATTGCCATGAGCTCTGATCGCAATGGATAATCCTTGATGGCCACCATCACCGATACCTATTTTATTCACTCGACGAAATTTAACCACTTTGTAAGATAATGCTAAAACCAACAACGCTGTTAGGCCCGCATATAAACCCGATATCATCAATGTCATGTGTTATTCCTTAAGTCGTCTATATTATTGTTATTATACTAATCTTTGATTTGTTGATGTTATCACTACATTTTGAATCAGTTTGGCTGTAAACACACGCCTTAATCGGTTAATATTCGCGCCAAAATAAGCTCAATACCTTAACAAGAGTGACTACTGCCCAGTGGATAATCAGGATTTTTTAGAAAAACGTAGATTTATCATTAAACTAGGTAAGTACCTGCATAAATTTGGTACTCCTGCGTATCGCTTAGAATCCCACTTGCAAACGGTATGTAATACCCTTGGTATTGAAGGATATTTTTTAATATCGCCCACATCGATGACATTTGTACTCCAACATGACACTGAGCAAGAATACAATCACGTTGCACGCGTTAAACCTGGCGACTTAGATTTAGGCTCGTTAGCACGTACCTTTGAATTGGTTGAAGAGCTCAGTTCTGGGCAGCGAACCTTGCAAGAAGCATTAGAACGCTTAGAAGAAATCGCCAATAAACCCAATCCTTATGGCCATAAACTGACGCTGTTAGCTTTTGGATCCAGTGCGGGTGCTTTCGCCATGTTAATGGGTACCGGTTGGCATGACGTTTTTTGGTCAGCTATTTTTGGTTTACTGGTATACAGCTTAGTTTTTTGGGCTGAACGCTCAAAACGTATCGCAGAGATGCTCGAACCCATGGCGGCGGTAGTTTGCGCTATCTTAGCGTCAGGGATTGCGCAATTGGACCCGAGTATCAATTTACCCGTAACCATTTTATCGGGGATTATTATTTTTGTTCCCGGTCTTGCACTCACTCTCGGCTTAGCGGAACTTGCCGCCCGCGATTTAATCTCCGGTACGGCACGTATCATGGATGCTGTGATGCAGTTATTTAAACTGTATTTTGGTGCTGTGCTTGGCATGACCATTGGTAAAGCCATCTTTGGTGAAACTATCTATGTCGAACCTATACCGTTGCCTCGTTGGGCGATTTGGTCTGCGGTGCCGTTATTGTCGATGTCGTTGGTTATTATCTTTAAAGCACGCTTAAAAGATTCCCCTTGGGGCATATTTGCCGGCATTGTGGCATTTTTCTCTGCCATGTTAGGCGGGATTTATTTAGGTGAATCTATTGGTATTTTTGTCGGTGCACTAGCCGTGGGCATCTATTCAAATCTGTATGCGCGTTGGATGAAGGCGCCAGTGTCGATTGCGTTACTGCAAGGCATCGTTATTCTGGTCCCTGGTAGCAAAACCTATATTGGTCTCAATGCATTAATTTCGGGCGAAACCATGCTCAATCAAGCCCATTTAGGCTCACAAATATTCTTAATTTTTATGTCCTTAATCGCTGGGCTTATTTTTGCTAACGTTATCGTGCCCCCTCGCCGTTCGTTATAAATCTTACAAGTTAACATTACCTTCCTATCGGTATTAAAGGGCAGCTATAAATGCTGCCCTTATTTTTTAACAACTCAAATACCCACATAATTTAAATGGATTAATGAAATATTTATTCAAGCTAAATGCTTGACTATTATGTTATTCAGGTATGATATGAAACAAAGAGGCAACATAAAAAGTTCATATTGAAAACAATAGTTCTATTCTTACAGGCCTCTCAAAAACATAACAATAAAAATAAGGACGAAGCTATGCCAATCATATTTATGGCAGTATTTTTTTTCGTCATCCTGCTTTCTTCGTCTGCTGTTCAAGCAACTATTGCTGACAGTGAAGCACAGTTAAAAGCCAACGATGACTCTGTCACCACGCCCTCTAGTCCGTCGACAACGAATAAACATGATGTCGAAAAAGTCGCGAACATTGTAGTCGTTAGTCATCCTATTTTTGATGAGTCAGCTCCGGATGCTATTTTCCTTCATCGTTGGGCAAACTATCTGCATATCAATACCAAAGAGTCGACTATCCTCAATAGCTTAAGCTTTGAAAAAGGTGAAAAAATCACTCAGAAAGATCTTGAAGAAGCGCAGCGATTATTGCGCTACGAACCTTACATTCGTGATGCTGATATCAACATTGCCAGAAAAGATCCACTCGCCGACGACAACGTTGAAGACGTGGTATTAGTCGAAACGTGGGATAACTGGTCATTACTGCCAACGGTCAGTTTGAGTAAAAATGGCGGCGACACTAAATACTCGTTTGGCATGAAGGAAGATAACTTACTGGGATTAGGGGTTAAAACTAAAATAAAATACCAGTCAAGTGCCGACCGCACCGGGTATAAGTTTGCCTTTGATGCTCCAGTAAGATGGATTAAACACGGTAATGTGTCGGTCGATTTTTACGACAACAGTGACGGCCAAGCGTCTGCTATCGCCTTTAATAAGCCCTTTTATACTCTTGATACTCAGAACATGTACGCCCTGTCATGGTTAACGGATACCCGCATCGACACCATAAGACAAAATGGCCAAGACATTAACGAATTTGAACATGTTATCGATTATGCTAACGTCGGATTTGGTTGGTTAGTCGATAAAACGCCAGATCAATTGCACCGTATTAGCCTAGGGATAACCCAAGACCAACATCAATTCAATAACATCGACGAATACCCCATTTCACCGTTACCTTTTGATCGTGAGTTTGTATACCCTTGGATCAGCTACGAATACCTGCAAGACCAATACACAGTGCTGAACAATATCCACCTGATTAATAATAACGAAGACTTTAACTTAGGTTGGCACCACACTGTAAGTTTAGGATTGGAAACCAATGACGTTGCCGACAATGCTGCTGTGGGTTATCACGTAACGGCTTCAAGCAGTCGCGGTTGGCAGGAAGACAATCAATTATTGCTAATGACCGTTAATGCTCGAACAGATATTCAAACTGGCCAACAAGACTTTTATAATGTCGGTTTAGCCGCTGAATTCTTTCACCAAATCAGCCCTAAGTGGACGGCCTACTCCAAGGCGCGTATCGCAACCTCACACAATAACTATCTTGATCAAACGTTTGCCCTTGGCGACGAAACAGGTGTACGGGGATATCCCAACGACTACCAGCATGGTGACAATCAATGGTTGCTCACGAGTGAAATCCGATACTATCCAAACATCAATTTATATCAATTGGCCGAGTTAGGTTGGGCTGTATTTGCCGATATAGGTCAAGCAAGCGGTGGTCCAGACGAGCAAAACGAAGTTGATGGCCCTATTGGTAGTATTGGTATTGGCGCACGGATTTACTCTTCTAAATCCAGTTACGGTAACGTAGCCCATGTTGATATTGCCGTCCCGATCACTACGGGCAACGACATCAACGCTTGGGAGTTTAGATTTCAAGTGAAAGACCATTTTTAATTAGGCAGACTGTTTGGTTACGATATACATTCGCAAGGCCGTCAGCACTAAATGCTTGAGGTTTTGCCATGTAGACTTGGTAACATCTTTACTGATTGAAGTTGTTAGTGATTTTAGCATTAGCGGAATTGACAATATTGGCATTCATTCTATCTAACTTGGTGACCGATAATAGTCTCAACTGATGGCCACAAAGCCAGCTTTTAACCCTCGGCCAGATAGCAAAAAAGGGCGTAAACAATAAATTGTTTACGCCCTTTTTTTAATTCAGCAAGACGTTAATACAACCCCACTAATAATTCGACATTAAAAGTGATGCGATACCTGCAACACCACTTCTCGTGGTGCACCCGGGAAATGGCCATTACGTTCAGAGAAACCGCTCACGGCATATTCTTTATCAAACAGGTTTTTCACATTTAGCTGAAACTGGGTATCTTGCCACGTAGTTGTCCAGCTCATATCAAACACGGTATAGGGTTTAACACGCTGCGCATCAGCACTCATTTGCTCACTGACATAATCTGCACCCAGTGCAATAGCAGAATTCAAACTGTCAATGTCATAACGCGTCCACAAACCCGCTTGATGACGCGGCGCATTAACAAACTTGCTGCCATCGGCATAGGTATCGCCAATATCGCCTTGAGTAACACGAGTATCGTTATAGGCGTAATTAGCCATAACAGTCCAATTAGGTGTTATATCTCCCACCAACGTAAACTCAAGTCCTTTACTTTCAACTTCACCTAAGCTTACTAACGCAGGGATTCCGTCATCATTGCCCGTGTCAGCAGGATTATTCATGGCGACATCTTTTTTATTAATTTGATACACAGCTAACGTGGTCATCATGCTGCCATTAAACCACTGATTTTTTATCCCTAGTTCAACTTGTTCACCCATTTCAGGTTCTAAGCTACTGTCTTCACTCGCCGTTTCTTGATCGCCAAGCGAGGTCGGATTAAAACTTTCTGCATAATTAACATAAAACGATGTATCGGTGGAGTATTTATAAACAATACCACCACGCGGTGATACATGATTATCACTAAATTCAAATTCAGTTTCTTTATCAAAATCATTAAAGTGATCGTAACGTAGCCCCACCAATAACAACCATTTCTCGCTTAAACTGATTTGATCTTGAACATATAAACCCGCGCGTTCGGTTTTAGTGCCATCACGATCTTGATCTTGTAAGTTATAAGTCGAAGGATCAGTTTCACCGTAATTAAGATCAAAAATGTTTAGATTAGCGACACCATCAGCCTCATAACGGGCACGCCAATAATCATAATCGCTGTTTACATGATGGTAATCTGCTCCAAATAATAAGGTTTGCTCAATACCAGTATCTAATCGATATACAAAATCTGAAGTCACACTGACTTCTTGGTTAGCGCGATACTGTTTACGATATTCACGTTTAATGGTTTTATCATCAATATTGGCTTCGCCATCACCATTAACGTCAACCCAACTTTGTGATTCGTGATATCCCTGAACACGCTCGTTATCAAGGTAACGCACTGTGGTATTAACACTTAACTCATCGCTAAAATGATGCTGTAAGTCAGCTTGTAATATTGTTGCTTCAAGGTTTTGATAGTCGGATTTTTCATTAGCGTTATAGCTTGGATCAACCAAAAAGTTACCATCATCGTCAACGGGAACGCCACGCAAACGATTACCACCTAAGTCTTGTTTGATATAATCAATCGTTGTTGTGAGTGTAGTGTCATCGTCAAGTTGAAATAATAATCCACCTGTTAACTCGGTATTTTCAGAGTCGGCATTATTTCGAAAACTGTCTTTTTGCTCATAAAAACCGCCTAAACGATAAGCAATTGAATCCGTTAAACCACCTTTAGAATCAATTGACCCGCCCATACGGTCGTTATCGCCTGTGGTTAATGTCACTTCAGTATCTTGGACAAAACTCGGCTTTTTGCTGACATAATTAATCATGCCGCCAGGCTCACCACCACCGTATAACGCAGCTGCTGGACCTTTTAACACTTCAACTCGTTCAATATTAAATAACTGTGGTACACCGAAACCAGAAAAAGGGTCGCCTCTTACACCGTCATAAAACACATTGCTGTCATCACGAAAGCCACGAAAGGTCACCCCTGAATAACTATAAGTGCTCACACCCGCAATAGAGCGGTATAAATCGGTGATTTCGCGTGCTGCTTGGTCAACTATTAACTGTTCATTCAACACCTGCACCGATTGCGGTAAATCCATAATATCGGTTTCAACTTTGGCACCCACAGACGTAGAAGATTCACGATAAAAGGTTTGTGCCCGGCCCATTACGGTAATTTTCTCAATCGACTCTGTCGAGTCTAGGTCGGTCGTGTTCTCGTTCGCACTGACACTCAGTACAGGTAGCAGTAGACTTAACATCCCAATATTAATGACGTTCAAATGCATAACAGCTTACTCATCGGCAACAGTAAAATTTGGCCGCAATATAGCACTAAACGCTAATGAAAACCATTCTCACCTGATAATTTACATTTGTGCTTGTTTGTTAACGATAAAGTCAGTTTATGTTTAAAGGTTTTGTTGTTGAATGAGTATTTATTATCGACTAGATCAGGAAGAGCGAGGTGCATAGCTAACAATAAAGTAGAACACTCGTGTTAATAAATCATCCATTTGTAAATACTTAGCGTTCCGACGACGTTTACTGAACGGATGTAGTCAACTCCAACAGGAGATCGTCTGTCGCAAGTATTGGATAGTAATGAAGCTAAAACATAGAGAAACAATAACCAACATCAACTCGGGTTGACTATTATAAGGTTGCGACACCAATATTTTCGCACTAACGATAAAAAAAGGCCTCGCATTGCTGCGAGGCCTTTTTTATAAAGAGGTGAGTTGGCCGATAAGCCGGGTCCTGTCGTGGACAGTTATTCATCTAGGCCTGCAATCGCTCACAGGCTCAAGCAACCTACCCGGTTCCAACGCGAGCAGCGCCATGCGGAACCCTATTTGGTCTTGCTTCGGGTAGAGTTTACCTTGCTACGGACTATTGCTAGCCGCACGGTGCGCTCTTACCGCACCCTTTCACCCTTACCATCTTTAGCCTAAGCCAAAATGGCGGTTTCCTCTCTGTTGCACTTGTCGTCGGTTCACACCGCCCAGGCGTTACCTGGTACCCCGCTCTTTGAAGCCCGGACTTTCCTCCCCGTACTTGCGTACGCGGCAACTGTCTGGCCAACTCGGCGCGGATTATAGCCTAAGCAGCGCAACAAACCAATGCCAAAGCGAGCGGCTTTTTATAAATCCAGTTCTAAACCGTATTTATATAGGGCATTTTTCTTTAAACCATGAATTTGCCCTGCTATAGCGGCGGCTTTTTTAAGCGGCAACTCTTCACAAAGTAACTTTAGGGTAGCAACGGCAACCGCTGGAATACCTTCTTCATCAGATAATGTAAAGCCATGGCACATAATGACCATTTCGCCTTTTTGCTGATTATCATCAGCTTCAACCAGCGCTAATACCTCTGCAGCGGTGCCAGATAAGAAGGTTTCAAAGGTTTTAGTGACTTCTCGTGCCATTACCACTTGCCTATCGGCGCCTAAAACGTCAACAATAGCGGCGAGGCTATAAAGAATACGGTGAGGAGATTCGTAAAATATCAAAGTACGAGGATCTTCTTTAAGAAATTCAAGTTTATCGATACGGGCTTTTTCTTTTGACGGTAAAAAACCTTCAAAACTAAAGCGATCAGACGGTAAGCCTGATGCACTTAATGCCGTTATCGCTGCACATGCCCCAGGCAAAGGTACGACTCGATGGCCAGCTTGACGAACATGGTTAACTAAATGGTAGCCGGGGTCAGAAATTAACGGCGTCCCAGCGTCAGAAATGAGCGCGATTGATTTGCCTTCATTTAATTGTTCAACTATCCATTGTGCTCGGTCACGTTCATTGTGATCATGTAATGCCGTTTTACGGGTTTCAATACCAAAGTGACTTAGCAGCCTTCCGCTGTGGCGAGTGTCTTCACAGGCGATTAAATCAACCTGTTGCAGCACCTCTATTGCCCGAGCGCTGATGTCGCCAAAATTACCAATTGGGGTGGGAACAATATACAGCGCGACCATTTGGTCCATAATTACCTCGATAATGAATCTACCTGATACTTTCGCCAAGCGTAAGAGCAGGTTAAACTAGTGACAGCATCTTACCAGAGTGAAGCCAAGTGTTAATAAGACTGAATACTACAAAATTCGTGTGCGCGTTGATTTTCTCTGTATTGGTGGTCGGTTGTGCCACCAAAAAACAGCAGGATAATGTTGACGCTAGCGCATCGCTCGTTGCCGCTGAACATCCAGCTAAAATTTATTTGGCTGAGGCAACGAATAGCAGTTTACCAGAAAAGCGTGATCGTTATTTATTACTCGCCGCTCATGCTTATATCAATGATGGTAACTTTAATTCTGCCGCTAATGTATTAACGTCAATGCAGAAGTCGATGGTGAACGTTCCCTCGCTTCAAGCGGAGCATATTTACTTGCGCGCTCGCATTGTCGAAAAAACCAATAGCAGCCAAGCCGCATTAGATATTTTACAGTATCCACCACATTGGCAACTACCACGCTGGCAAATGGCAAGTTATCACCAATTTAAAGCCAAGCTGTACAAAAATACTCAACAGCCAATTGATCAGGTTAAGCAGTTAAGTCTATTAAGCAACTACTTACCAAAATCTGAAACCACAGCGATCAATAATGTTATTTGGAAGTTACTACAACCTTTATCCGAAGAAACTGTGCAGTCGTTTATGCGCGATCAATCGAATCCGATTTTTGCTGGTTGGTTACAATTAACCTTTATCGCTAAACATTACGCGGTTGAGCCGACGCAATTGGTGCGTTATTTAGGTGAGTGGCAGCGTAATAATCCGTATCATCCAGGCGCGGTTAAGTTACCTGCTGATTTAGAAAAAGCGCTTAATGCCAAACCGTTTAGACCGCAAAATATAGCGGTATTATTACCGTTAAGTGGCCCACGCGCTGTGGTTGCTGAACCTATTCGTCAAGGTCTTTTATCGAGCTATTTATCTGATTTTGATAGCAATGTCTCACTTAACTTTTATGATACTCAGCAAGGGGTTGCGGCCGCTTATCAACAAGCTGTAGCCAAAGGCGCAGAATTTGTCATTGGGCCATTGTTACCCAATGAAGTTGAAGAACTACAGAAAATTAACGATAAACAAAAGACCACAGTGCCACAGCTGTATTTGAACCAAACAGATACGTTTACGCCACAACCAAACCTGTTTTACTTTTCGTTGTCTCCAGCACAAGAAGCCAGTGACGCTGCACATAAGCTGTATAGCGATGGGGTAAAGTTGCCACTATTATTGGCCAGTAACGATCCGATTGGCAAACGTATGGCAGACAGCTTTAAGCAAACTTGGCAAACCTTAACCAGCAATGATGCCGAAGTGTATTTCTATGATGCTGGCGACCAAATGAAGGTAACAGTTCAAGAAGCATTAGGTGTGAAAGATAGCCAAGCGCGTATTAGCAGAATGCGTGATTTATTGGGTAGCCGCTTAGAATCAGATTTTCGTTCTCGCCAAGATATTGATGCGATTTACATGATTTCGGGTTCACAAGATTTAGCCCTGCTAAAACCCTTTTTAGACGTTAACTTTAGTGTGTTCTCTGAACCCGTAACCTTATATACCACTAGCCGTAGCCGTCTTGAAAGCGAGTCAGCGCAGTCGGCACAAGAGTTAAATAACTTGATCATTAGCGATGTACCTTGGCTAATGCAACCTAGCAGCGAAACACAGCTGGTTTCTGAGCTTTGGAGTGGTTGGAATAACAGCCAAAAACGCCTATATGCAATGGGTTTTGATGCCCTTGAATTGGTTAATCGTTTAGCGCAAATGCGCGCTTTCCCGGGATACCAATTTATTGGCCGCAGTGGTGCATTATCAGTGAAACCTAATGGAGTGATAGATCGTCAACTTTCTTGGGGAAAATATAGCCAAGGACAATTAACACCACTATGAACAGTGGACAATTAGCTGAGCAACGTGCGCGAACTTACCTTGAACAACAAGGTCTAACGTTTGTAGATGCTAATGTTCGATACCCATTTGGTGAAATAGATTTAATTATGCGCCAGCTAGATGTCTGGGTGTTTGTTGAAGTAAAATTTAGGTCGTCAAATCAGTTTGGTGGCGCCTTAAATGCGTTAACAAGTAAGCAAATCACCCGGATAAGATTAGCCGCTGAGCATTATTTACAACGACAAAAATTAAATCCACCTTGTCGCTTTGATGTCATTGCGATGAATATTGATGAAATAAACTGGCTACAAGGCTGTTTTTAAGCGGCAATTGATTACCATAACCTTGATTTATGGCATCATATAGTCAAATTACCGAGTCTAACTGATGAGCGACGATAAAAAAGCTGATCAGAGACATACGTAGACATAATTTAGCGTAAGGATTGTTGCATGTTAGAACGTATTAGAGATAGTTTCACCGAATCGATTCAGACTAAAATTGATGCTGCTGAAGCATTACCTGAGTCTATTGAAAAAGCTGCAGAGATGATGGTGCAATGTCTACTTGGCGGTAATAAAATTCTGTCATGTGGTAATGGCGGCAGTGCTGGCGATGCTCAACATTTCTCTGCTGAATTATTAAACCGTTATGAAATTGAACGTCCACCGCTGCCTGCTATTGCATTAAGCTGTGACACTTCAACGATTACTGCTATCGCCAACGATTATAGCTACGATGAAATCTTCTCGAAGCAGATTTTTGCACTGGGTCAACCAGGCGACATTTTATTGGCTATTTCAACCAGTGGTAACTCTGGCAACATTATTAAAGCCATGGAAGCAGCGTTAAGCCGCGACATGACTATTGTTGCACTAACCGGTAAAGATGGCGGCGCAATGGCGGGCTTGATGAGCGCAGGAGATGTCGAAATCCGCGTACCGTCAAATGTTACTGCACGTATTCAAGAAGTTCACTTACTGGTTATTCACTGTTTATGCGATAACATCGACCGCACCTTGTTCCCACAGGATGAACAAGCATGATAAAAAGGTTACTCATCATCTCAGTCCTGGCGATGCTGCAGGGGTGTGCTGGTGCAGTCATGGTTGGTGCCGTTAGCGGTGCCAAGATGGTTAATGATGAGCGCAGCATGGGCACTCAAATCAGCGATACTAATGCAGACTTTGTTATTGCTAGCGCGCTATCAAAACATGATGACCTTAATAATCAAACCAATATCGCCGCGGTTGTGATGAACAACAATGTATTGATGATAGGTCAAGCACCTAACTCAATGCTGCGTGATAAAGCGATTAAAGTGGTGCAAGATTTACAAATTGGCGGCAAAATACATAACCAAATTCGTATTGGCACGCCAACGTCATTTACCACTCGCAGCAACGACACCTGGGTAACAACCAAAGTCAAAGGCCGCATGTTAAATGAAAAATCGCTCGATATTACTCGAGTGAAAGTGATTACCGAAAACGGCGAAGTCTTCTTACTTGGGTTAATTGACCGCAAGCAAGCTGATTTGGCGGTTGATATCGCGCGAAATACTGCAGGCGTTCGCAAAGTGATTAAGGTTTTTGAATACACTGAATCTTAATCCTGCAGTACATTTTTATTATCGCGATTTAGAAATTCATCCTGCATTTTGCTCGATGAATTTTTTTGGGATCTTTTGGCTTGTATCCACGGGATAATCAGCGACGGCAACACAATAAACCCAGCCCCAACCCAACTTAAACCATCAAGCCATTCATCAAAAAACAACCAACCAAAAAAGACACAAAATAATAGTCCTGTGTATTCAGCCACCACAATTTGACTGGCTTGTGCTTGGCGATAAGCCAACGCGCAAAACCACTGATACGCCAATAAAAACACATTACTCGACACCGCAATAGCCACTAAAGACCCACTGATTGCCTCTATGCCTTGCACCAATGCCATGACCAACACCAAAGGAATACTGAGTAAGTTATATAGCATTAACGTTACAACAGGGCTTTCGGTGCTGGGGAGTTTGCGCAATGCCAACTGGTTTATCGCAAACATAAATGCAGAGATGAGTACTGCAATTCCAAACCAATTAATTTCACTTGGTCGTAGCAAAATAATGATGCCCAGAAATCCTAAAATAGCTGCCAGCCAATGTGCAGCGGTGACGCTCTCTTTTAAAAATAGAAATCCCATTAATACAATCATTAATGGCGCCGAATAAAACAACGAGCTTACAGTGGCGATAGGTAGCGCAATTAACCCCATAATTAAGCATACAGCTCCAATAGCGCCAGTATTAGCTCGCACTAAGTGCACCTTTATATGGCGACTGATTGGTTTTTTAGCTACAAACCACAATGGCAGTAACATTAATACTGATGTTAACTGTCTGATTAACAGAAATGTTGCAGCGCTACTGCCCTCTGGAAGCCATTTTATAGACACATCATACATAGCACTAAAAAGGTTACCGACAACTAATAACATCATGCCAATCGCTATTGTGGATTTCATTACACTTACAACCTTAGAACCAATAATTGGCTGCATCATATAGTTATCAATTAATATCGAATAATGATGTTTTTAATCTATGCATGAGTTAAATTCATACTTCATAAATTTTAATAAAATAAATTCATATTTGAGGTGTATATGCGCAAACTGCCGCCACTGCGGGCACTACAAATTTTTGAAGCGGCCGCAAGGCATGCTCACTTTTCTCGGGCGGCAACTGAACTGTGCATTACTCAAAGTGCGGTATCGCACCAAGTAAGACTGCTTGAAGCGCATTTTGGCGAACGATTATTTATCCGCGAAGGTAGGCAGCTCTGTTTAACCAGTAAAGGCAATGTGCTTTACCATGAACTGGAGCGAATATTTAATGAGTTGAATGATTTAAGCATGCAAATCACTGGCGATTGTAATGATCAGCTCCGCTTAGCGGTATACAGTTCATTTGCCATTAAGTGGCTGATTCCTCGCTTAAGCGATTTCCATCGCTTACATCCACAGATTAAAATTCGCCTAGATATGATCACCGACGACCCACTGATGAGTGATAGTGTTGCTGATATGTTTATTACTGGTCAAAGTGGACAACCGGGTTATGTGCATCGCATGTTACACCAAGAGAGACTGATCCCAGTGATCTGCCCGGGGCTATTAAATACCGACCACTCGGCGCTGAGTGTATTACTGCAACATGCATTACTCACTGTAGATGAAGGGCCAATAGGCTTTGATTGGGAGCGCTGGTTAAAGGTTAACAGCATCAGCATAGAGGCTACGCAACAACAGCATGTATTCAGCCATGTGTTGTTAGCTATTGAAGCGGCAATTGCTGGTCAGGGGATCGCGCTAGCGTCAGATTTTATGGTAGAACGAGATATTAGTAAGGGAGCATTAGTCGCACTTGACTTACCCGCTATGTTGACTGGATTTGAATTCAATTTTAGTTGTAAACAGCGACGTTTAAAGGAGCCCGCTATCGCTGCATTCGTGCAATGGTTAACCAAAAAATAAGCCAGCAAATTGCTGGCTTATAGGTAACATTAGCTGAAATAATACTTACACAATAAGACCAATTTTTTCGTACACTTTTTTAATGGTGACTTCTGCACGAGCTTGAGCTTTTTCAGCACCTTCCGCCATGACTTGGCTTAGATATGCATTATCGGCGCGGTACTCTTTAAAGCGAGCTTGTAATGGCTCAAGCATTCCTACGACAGCTTCACCAGTAGCCACTTTTAAATGACCGTACATTTTGCCTTCAAACTCTGCTTCTAAAGACGCAATCGACTGACCAGTACAACCTGACATTAAGCTAAGTAAATTCGACACACCAGGCTTTTGTTCCATATCAAAACGCACTACTGGTGGCTCTTCGCTGTCGGTCATGGCTTTTTTCACTTTCTTTAAAATCGCTTTAGGATCTTCAAGTAAACCAATCACGTTATTACGATTATCGTCAGACTTAGACATTTTCTTAAGCGGGTCCTGCAATGACATGACCTTAGCGCCGTGTTCAGGAATAAACGGTTCTGGGATAGTAAACGTGTCGCCGTAAGCATTGTTAAAACGGGTTGCGATATCGCGGGTGAGTTCTAAATGTTGCTTTTGGTCTTGCCCAACAGGGATCTCATTGGCTTGATAAAGCAAAATATCTGCAGCCATTAGAACAGGATAACCGTATAAGCCAACGTTAATGTTATTGGCATGCTTTAACGATTTATCTTTAAACTGGGTCATGCGGTTTAACTCCCCCATTTGGGTGTAACAGTTTAATACCCATCCAAGTTGGGTGTGCTGCGGTACTTGCGATTGAATAAACACGGTGCTTTTTTTAGGATCAACACCGCAAGCAAGGTATAACGCTAGCGTATCTAAACACGCTTCACGCAGTGCTTTAGGATCTTGGCGCACGGTAATCGCATGTAAATCAACAACACAATATAGGCAATCATGGCTATCTTGCATGGCAACCCATTGACGAAGTGCGCCCATATAATTACCTATGGTTAATTCGCCTGATGGCTGCGCACCGCTAAGAACTATGGGTTTGGTCATGTGTTTATTGCTCCAGATTATCTATATAAAATTCAAATTATTATGAAAGTAAGTATTGCTCTATATCAGCAAAGTTTTCGCATATTGCATGCGGGCTGCTAAGACCGATATCTTCGCCGTAGTTGTATCCGTAGGTCAAGCCAATAGACATAACATTCGCAGCTTTAGCCGCTAAAATATCATTCTTTGAATCACCTATCATCAGTAATTGCGATTCATCCAACTGCCATTGTTTAAGCAAATGTTGTAATGGCATTGGGTCTGGCTTCATTTTGGCCAATGAATCACCACCGAGAACTTCAGAAAATAGCTCATCAAGACCAAAAGCTGTTAGTAACGGCACTGTAAAACGATATGGTTTATTGGTAACGATAGCCAGTTTAAAACCTGCTTGTTTTAACTGCTGTAACGTGTCGACAACTCCCGGATACAAACGGCTATGTTTTTGTAAGTGTTCACCATAATGATGCATAAATTGCGGCATAATTGGCTCAAGCATTACCTGCAGATCAGGAGCATCTTCTGGCATAGCAGACACATAACTTAACGCACGTTGCATTAATACTTGAGCACCATTACCTACCCAGCTACGAACCAATGCTTCAGTCACTGGTTGGTATTGGTTCTGTGCTAATGTGGCGTTTGTGGCCGCTGCCAAATCAGGCACACTGTCGATTAACGTACCATCTAAATCAAAAGCGATTGCGCGAATATTTGACCATTGCATCATGTAAAGTCCCACTGGATATGGATAAAGAAATTATGATATCGAAGCGAGTTCGGCACGCATTTGATCAATCACCACTTTATAATCGGGTTGATTGAAAATTGCCGAACCAGCTACAAACATATCTGCACCCGCGGCCGCTATTTCAGCAATATTATCGACCTTAACGCCACCATCCACTTGCAAGCGAATATCAAAACCACTGGCATCAATAAGCGCGCGAACTTGGCGAAGCTTTTCTAGCGTATGTGGAATAAATGACTGACCACCAAAACCAGGATTAACTGACATCAATAAAATAACATCGAGCTTGTCCATTACATGATCTAAATAATGCAGTGGTGTGCCAGGATTAAAGACTAATCCAGCCTTACAGCCAGCTTCTTTAATCAACTGCAGTGTGCGATCAACATGTTCTGAAGCTTCTGGATGAAAAGTGATAATTGAAGCACCGGCTTTGGCAAAATCAGGAATAATGCGATCAACGGGTTTAACCATTAAATGTACATCAATATCAGCGGTGATCCCATAATTGCGCAACGCGGTGCATACCATAGGGCCTATTGTTAAATTTGGTACATAGTGATTGTCCATAACGTCGAAATGAACAACATCTGAACCCGCATCTAATACGGCTTTAACATCGTCACCTAAACGGGCGAAATCAGCAGACAAAATCGATGGTGCAATTAAAAATGGGCGCATAATCTTCTCTATTGGCAGATCAAAGTGACGACATTTTACCCTTTGCAGCCGCAAGCCTCTAGTCTAACAAGGGAAATAACCACTATCCTCAATAGAATTTAGTTAAAAACTAGACCATAAGTCGGATTTGCTATCTTTTATACAGAAACCAGTGTTCAATAACTAAGCTATTTTGCTATAATGTAAAAAGTTGTTATCTTATAGTGGTCCAACTGAATATTTAATACCTGTTGTAGCATCAATCGAGTTTACACCATGGATAGGGCACCCTTTATGGTAAAGCAATTATTACGCAAGTTTTCTGGTCGTGATGGCAAATTATTGTCAGCACCGGTTTTTGCTGTATTTGCTACGTCTGCATTGGCGTTATTGTTAAGCCAAGTATTGATGGCCAACGAAAGTAATTCGGCCAATAGTAAGGCCTGCGTCTGCAACAGCACCACCAACTACAATGCCAGTTTACCCAGTAGTCACCCTACAAATCGTTGTGCAGAGCAGTCGAATGATGTCAGTTGGGGTAATTGGATTACGGGTAATAGCCGTTCAAGCCAGTTTCACTTTATTGATTTACTTGAGTTAATCCACGGTCACAAAGACAAACCTTTGAATGACATGCCAACCTCAGGCAACCCAACTCAGATATCGCGTTAATGTCTATTTGGCGGGTATTTAGCAGCACTGTAGCGGCCTTTTTTGGCGTGCAGACAGAAAAAAATCGCCAAAAAGATTTTCAAAATCAATCCCCATTACCGTTTATCATTATGGGCATTATCTTAGCCATTGCCTTAGTCATTTCCTTAATACTCATCGTAAACCAAGTATTAAGTTAACGGATAGCTTTCGTTATCCGCTCTTTGCAGCATTACTCTTCTTCACGATAATGATGATCATATAGCGCCATAATTTCATCCACTTTATTGCGTGAACCGCCTTTAGGGCTAATATTACGCTGTACCGAAATCGTTGAACAAGATGCACCACGATATAATTCTCGCGTTAACGGAATATCATGATTACTGATCAATACCGGAATATTTCTCTCATGGGCAATAAGCCGTGAATGACGAGCAAGTAATGCTTGATCATCTAAGCTAAAACCCGGACCTGCATAAGTGGTGAAACTGGCTGTAGTTGATAACGGCGCATAAGGCGGATCACAATAAATAACGTCACCGCTGTTCGCCATATCAAAGGCTTGTTCGTAACTGATACATTTAAAGGTCGCTTTTTGCGCTTTTAATGAAAAATAACGAATTTCAGTTTCTGGAAAATAAGGCTTTTTGTACGAACCAAACGGCACGTTAAAACCACCTTTGCGATTATATCGACATAAGCCATTAAAACCATGGCGATTCATGTACAGAAAATATACCGAACGAATGAAAGGATCGCTACAGAGATTAAATTCAGCACGAATACGGTAATAAGCATCTTTGTCATTCATATGATCGACAAACATGGCCTTTGCCGCTTGAATATATTTATCTGGCTGTTGCTGAACAATTTGGTATAAATTGATTAGGTCTTGGTTGATGTCACACAATAAATAATCATCAAACTGTGTATTGAGGAATACCGAACCTGCCCCAACGAAAGGCTCAATCAGTCTATTTCCAGCTGGAAGGTGTTTTGCTAGCTCATCAACGAGCTTATATTTACCGCCTGCCCACTTTAGAAAGGCTCTATGCTTTTTTATCATGAATAGGAATTATGCCAGCAAAATTAAAGCTGATGATTGTACTCTGTTTAACGACAATTATCATCGGATAAAGCAGATTTATTCGTTGATTTTTCATCCTATTGACTTGGATGCTGCAGAATATGAAGATTGTTAATCTTGTCGCTTATAATCACTTAAGTCAGCCCACTTTCTTACCCAGGGAGCCGCTAATCCATATTGTTTCTGAAGGCTTTTAGCTTTTGCGGAGGCTGCCGATGCGGTTTCAAAATCACCCAGCAATATAACGTGGCGTTGTTTGTAACTCATTATGTAAACTTGCGGCTCTTTTGCCAGTTTAACTAAAATCGGTGTAAGTGAATCTTTGTCATTCACACTGGCAAGTTGCAGCGTAAAACCTTTCACTTTTAAATTCGGGGTATTATCTCGCTCAACAATATCATTCGGCTTACTTACCGTATTAACTTGCGCTTTGGGTAACTTACCTTGGAAAGATAAGCCTTTTAATGATGAATTAACCACTATGTCAGTATGATTATCTGCAGGAATATTTTCTATGAGGTTAGTCTCACCTTGCTCTACTAGCGAACTGTCAGCAATGATTTGCTGCTCTATGATTAAGTGCGCTTGTTCATTGGCACTCGACTTAGTTAAGGCCAATTGCCTATGGGCAAAATAAGCGCTTAATGAACTGTCGGCATAACCAATGACATATTGAGCTGCTTTTACACGCGCAGCGGATTGTTCTGCTGTTAATACTGGCGACAATGATGCCGAAATCGGAGGAGGTAATTGTGTACTTATGCCCCACCAAAGCGACACACCAGCCAATATTGTGATAAAAGCTATCATCATTTTAACTGACAGAGACCAAGATGATTGCTCTGTTTGTGGCTCTTCTAATGCTAACGCTAATAATTGAACCACTTCAGCTGGCGTCCCCTGCTGCTTCTCTAATTGCTTATGGATAATTTCACGTGGAATAAACGGTGTTTGCCGACTCCGCAATAATAAACTTTGATAGAGGCCATCGCGCTCGGGTACCGATAAAGGTTCAATAGTCACAGGCAGTAATCTAGCACGAATATCATCAGTTAATTCAGCTACTAAGGTATGCCAAAAACTGGGGGTAACGGTCACTGTAACTGCAACAGGTTTACCTGCACAATGAATTTGGCTCAGCAGAATACACTCAGCCCAAATATCTTTAGGCAATAAATCGGCATCATCGATGATGATATGTAATGGTTTTTTTAAACTAGATTGGATTCTCAGTACGGTGTCCATCAAAGGACGTTCATCATCAAAAATTGGCGCGGAGATTAATTGAACCAGAATTTTTCGACGAATTTCAGCGCTATCAGCGTGTTGAGGACAAATGATCAATGCTGAATTGTAGTCATCTAGCTCACTGGCTAATGCAGCCGTCAGTGTCGACTTACCTGAACCGTTATCACCACAAATAACCAACAACTGTTCGCTATAACTAGCAATATGCTGTAAACGCTGAATGAGCGCTTCTTGGGTAGGGAGTAGCAATAGTCCTGGAGTCGTCAATGATTCACCACACTATAATTTATAGCTAGCATAGTTATATGCGGAATAATTTATACGCAGCTAATAACCTGTTTCAATAAGTCTTCACTCACATCACTAAAGACATCAGCTTTGCCTATTTCTGTAGGTAATACTAAGCGGATTTTACCACCTAACACTTTTTTATCTCGACGCATATGCTTGATAAACTGTTCAAAACCCATCGACTCTGGAGCCGTTATAGGTAAATCAAACGCTTGCATCAATCGGCAAATACGCTCGACACTTTGCTCATCTAATAGATTGAGCTTACATGCTGTTTGAGCCGCTAAAACGGTACCAGCAGAGACAGCTTCGCCATGTAACCAAACACCGTAGCCCATTTCAGCTTCGATAGCGTGCCCGAAGGTATGCCCAAGGTTTAATAACGCTCTTACACCTTGTTCAGTTTCATCTTGTGCGACAACATCTGCTTTAATCTGACAACATTTAGCAATGGCATAATTTAACGCGTCAGTTTGAAGCGATTTTAACGCATCTACATTTGCTTCAAGCCACTGGAAAAAGTCAGCATCCCAAATAATACCGTACTTAATCACTTCAGCCATACCTGCAGCAAACTCATTTGCGGGTAATGTCTGTAAGCAAAGCGTATCGATAATCACTGATTTAGGCTGATAAAATGCACCAATCATATTTTTCCCAAGAGGATGATTAACAGCCGTTTTACCACCAACTGAAGAATCAACTTGGGACAGTAATGTAGTTGGCACTTGAATAAACTCAATTCCACGCTGATAACACGCAGCCGCGAAACCAGTCATATCACCAACAACACCACCACCTAGTGCGACTAATACCGAGTCTCGGGCAAAGTTATGCTCAAGTAATTCGGTAAAAATATAATCTAGATGTTGTAAATCTTTAAATTTTTCGCCATCCGGCAAAATAACCGTTTCAATGCGCGCGCAAGCGCTCATCGCTTGTTGTATCTGTTGAAGATACAACGGAGCAATGGTGTCATTTGAAACAATTAAGGCTTTTTTGTTTGTTAGGTAGCGAGCAAATAGCCCGCTATCATTCATCAAATCCTGGCCAATATAAATGGGGTAACTTCTATCACCTAATTGAACCTGAATCTGTTGCATGTTGTTACCTAAAAGCCAAGTTGCTCGATAATTTGGTTTGCGACGATTTTCGCGCTTTGCTCATCAGTCTTAACGATAACATCCGCAATTTCCTCATATAGAGGGTTGCGAATTTCCGCTAAGCTTTCAAGCACTTCACGTGGATCATCTACTTGTAACAACGGGCGACGCTTATCACGCTGCGTGCGCGCGACTTGTTTGTCGATAGTTGTTTCTAAGTAAACCACTATACCTCGAGCAGAAAGATAGTTGCGGATATCTTTACTCTGAACAGAACCACCACCTGTCGCGAGAACGATACCTTGCCTTTCTGAAAGATCACCGATGACTTGAGCTTCACGTCTACGGAAGCCTTCCTCACCTTCGACGTCAAACACCCAGGCAATATCTGCACCGGTACGTTGTTCAATCTCATGATCTGAATCGTGGAAATCTAAATGCAGCATTTGCGCCAGATGGCGACCAATTGTGCTTTTACCTGCGCCCATAGGGCCTACCAGAAAAATATTGCGTTTTTCAGCCATTTCGTATACGTCTGAATCTTATATGAAAGAATGCCTTATCGACTTAAACTCAAGCCGACCTATAATTTAACCTTGCTCTAATGAGACTTGACGGAGGATTATCTCAGTTAAGGGCTACCGCTTGCAAGTCATCACAGCTATTTATCATGATTTTATTATGTCACTGATGTTTAAAACCTCAAATAAAAGGTAATGTTTTCGATTAAGTCTTTGTTAATACAAAGACTATAGGCCGATTAGCACTGCACTATCTAATTAAAGTTAATACCTTAAAACTTTAAGGAAGTTGCCATGATTACCACTAAAACGATAATTTTTTCGATTGGAGTAACGTTTAGTGATGCGCTATTTAACGCATTTAGCCATTACTCCCCCATAAATCACTGTCATAAAAAAGCCAGCAATTAAGTAGCTGGCTTTTTATTATTGCTATAGCGTGTAAAAAAATTAACGTTTGTCAGCAACAATCTTAGGGGTTACAAAAATTAATAGCTCTTGGCGCTCATTTGTGTCGGTTGAATTTCTAAATAAGAAGCCAACTAACGGAATATCACCCAGAACCGGAACTTTGCTTACTCGGCTAATGAGGTTTTGCTGGTAAATACCACCTAACACAATCGTTTCGCCATTATCTACGAGTACCTGAGTACCAATACGCTGAGTATCAATCGCAACCGCTTCACCCGTTGCTGTAGCAACCGTTTTTCCTTGAGAATCTTGGGTAATTTCAAGATCTAGGATAACCCGGTCATCTGGAGTTATTTGTGGAGTCACACGTAGCGATAACACCGCCTTCTTAAAGGTCACTGTTGTTGCGCCGCTTGATGCTGACTCAACGTATGGGATTTCAACACCTTGCTCAATGTATGCCGACTTCTGGTTAGATGTGGTAATACGTGGGCTGGCAATGATCTCACCTTTGTTTTCTTGCTCTAATGCACTTAATTCTAAATCGAGTACTGTACCGTCTGCCAATTTAGCCACATGGAAAGCGATACTGGTCGCCGAGCTTGCTGCTGCCGGTAAATTAACATTGAGGCGATCGTCAATGCTTGGAATAGTACCGTTAGCAATACTCGTTGCTCCTCCAATGGTGCCAGATGTGCCCTTAGAACCTTGTTGATCGGTTATGCCCCAGCGAATCCCGAGATCTTCAGATACGTCGTCTTTCACTGTCACCATACGCGCTTCGATTAGCACTTGTTTAATAGGAATGTCTAATACTTCTATTAAGCGGTGTACGTTTTCTAAAATCTCAGCCGTATCTTTTACCAGTAACGTATTTGTACGTTCATCAACAGCAACACTACCACGAGATGATAATAACGTTGAATCCGTAGTTTTAAGTAACTCGGCAATATCGATCGCTTTAGCATAGTTTATTTGTAAGTATTCAGAATATAGTGGTGCTAACTCTTTTACTTCTTGGCGATTCTTCAGATCGTTACTTTCGCGAATGGCAAGCTCTTCACTCGGTGCCACCATTAAAATATTGCCTTCAATACGCTTGTCGAGACCTTTAGTTTGCAATATAAGATCTAAAGCTTGATCCCAAGGCACATCATCTAAACGTAAGGTAATCTCACCTTCAACGGTATCGCTGGTCACTAGGTTAAAGTTGTTATAATCAGCAATAATTTGCAACACAGTACGCACTGAAATATTTTGGAAGTTTAGTGATAATGAACGACCATTATATTTCTTTGCCTCTTTAGCGACAGAGACACGCTCAACTTTATCGACGCTAACTTTAAACACATTGCCATCTTGGCGGTAGTTATAATCATAGTTGCCATCAACATCCACCAAAATACGGGCAGTTAAATCATCTTTAAATGTTTCAAAACTATTTACCGGTGTAGCAAAGTCTTGTACATCCATAACGTAAAGTAAGTCATTGCCAATATCGGTGTTATAAAGTTTTATTTCAAGCTTTGAACCAACTTGTTCTACATTCGCCGCTACAGAACGATTGCTAAGATTGAATAATATTTCTCCACCGCCGGTTTTATTGCGGCGAAAATCAATACTACTAATACCATTAACAAATGGATTGTTTGCTTCTACCGGACCAGACACATCATCATTAATAGTTAATCTATAACTATTACCAACAATTTTACCTTGATATGGTTTTACGTTAGACATTGCAACAATGATTTGTAAATCGCCACCTTGTTGTTGTGTAGTTAACTCTATTACACCAACAGCGTTTATCGGAATTTTACTTTTATTTAAATTAGAAATAGTGTCTGAGAAATTCAACATAATTTCTGCTGGGTCTGCAGATAAATCCACAGACGGTGACACTATTGATGATTCAAAAATTAACTCTAATTCTAATTGGTGATCAACCATTGAATGATATTTGACGTCCATAAGACGATTAGCAGCTATCGCACTAGGTATTAAACCCATTAATAATACTGCGCCTAAAAACGCTCTAAAAAATAATAACTTTGTTATTGCTTTTTTTATCGCGGCAGAAGATTCCATTATTCTCTCATCCTTCGCACGTTATTTTCCTGATAATTCTAAATTGCTGGATCTTTCTGCCCAACAACCTGAACCATCAGGGATTAATTCTATAATTTCGATAAATTGCGGCGTTACTTTAGCAATTCGGCCATGATAAAGCCCTAAATACTCACCTACACCCATGCGATAAACATTGGCATCACTAGATTCGACTAAAGCCCAAATAGTACTCTCTTCACTCAATGTTCCGCGCATTCTTAAATTGTCTAATGCATAAGTTTCTAAGCGACCTTTGCGACGTTTCAAGTCTGGTTGTAAACAATCTCTAGATGTATCAATCACCTCTTCTGTCAATTCCCTTGATGGTGGAACAAAAGGACTGCGCATTAATTCAGCTTGATAAGCAAAATGTTCAAACTTCGGTGTTTGCTTTAATGGTGGTATACGGGCAACGTGTTGCGCCTTTGTAGTAGTAACAAATAGCTCTAAATCGCTGCGTTCGCCAATACAACCACTCAATAAAAACACCATTGATAACAATAAAGGCAAAAATTTCATTATTTCTGCCCCTTATCGGCCTGTTTCGTTAATTCAGCCCCTTCTTTAAAACGATACGTTTTGGCGAGAATATCCATTGATAATCCACCGGCATCGTTCTGCTTGATAGTAAAATCATGCAAACTGACAATTCGAGGTAATTTGGCAACACCACTGACCATATTACCCATTTGATGATAATCACCTACTACTGACATCTTTATCGGAAATTCAATATAGAAATCACGTTCAATTTCATCATCCCAATCTAGGCTATTAATTCTGAGGCCAGCATCAGTTGCAACAAATGTTAAATCATCTAATAAACCTGGCATTTCATTTTCGGATGGTAGCATTTTAAGCAATTCGGCAAACTGCACCTCCATCACGTCTAATTGTTCACGGTATAGCTTAAGATTAGCTGCTAAACGATATTTAGTTTCAAAATCTTCACGAAGTTGAATTTCTTTTTGCTGTTCAGCTTCCATTTGATCGATCGAATCTGAAATAAACAAATAATAACTAGCACCGATAACACACACAGATAAAAATGCAGCAAAGACAATTTTTACCAGCTTGGGCCAACCACCAATATTTTCAAAATCGATATCGTTAAATTGATCTAGGTCGAGATTCATTTTCTCGCTCCTTGGTTCGGATCAACATTAGTGACTTGTGAATCATCACGGATAGTGACACGTAATTTAAACCGCTGTAACTGTCTTAATTCTTCATTTTGCGTCACAATCGATTGCATACTCGGATCGTTAAGATAAGAAGATGTTTTAACTTTTCTCATCATATTCGCGACGTTATTATTTGATTCGCTTCGTCCTTCGATTAATAACACGCTACCTTTTTTCTCTATACTTGAAAGATAAATACCCGGTGGCACTATTCGGACTAATTCATCTAAAACATGAGTAGGTAAATTACGCGACTGCTGTAAGTTGAGAATAATTTCAGTTCGACGTTCAATATCTTTTTTACGTTCGGTAATTTTTCTAATTTCTGCTATTTGGGTATCAAGTAAGGTAATTTCTGATACTAAATATGCATTACGCTGACGCTGATCTTCAGTGACAACCTCTAGAAAACCCAAAAATAAATATACTACAAGTGATGTCACTAAAAAAACTAACGCTAAAATACCGATAAAATCGCGTTTTTGCTTCTCTCTAGCTTCTTCACGCCAAGGTAATAAGTTTATGTTCGCCATTGAGCATAACTCCTTAGCGCAAGACCACATGCCACCATATATTTACTCATATTAGGTTGAAGTTGACTTTTCATAACATCATCTGCATGCAAACACCCCTGAAAAGGATCTGCAACTATGGTATGAGTGCCTAACTCGTTAGTTAGTAATTCAACCATTCCTTCTAGCTTAGCTGTACCACCACACAAAACGATATAGTCAACTTTTTCACGTCCACTGGCAGTACAATATATTTGTAAAGTTCGTTTAATTTGTTGTAACAATTGCATTTGAAACGGAGATAAAACTTCGAACATATAATTACGCGGTAATTGTCCAGTAATCTTAGCGCGTTCAGCCTCATCATGGGGCATCCCATAAAATGACACAATTGACTGAGTGAATAACTCACCGCCAAAAGCTTGCTCACGTATAAACGTCGTGTCACCATTTTCAACCACAGAGAATGTGGTCATATTGGCGCCGATATCAACCATGGCGATTGATTTATCTTTAGCGCCATCAGGTAACTGACCATAAATTAATTCTGCAGAGCGTCCAAGTGCATAAGCTTCCACATCAACAACTTTAACGTCTAGTTCAATGGCATCCAAAGAGTCTACACGTGAATCAATATTTTCTGTGCGGCATGCGCTCAGTAATACGTTAACTTTGGTTGGGTCGGTAATATTCGGGTTAAGCCTTTCAAAGTCGATGCTGACTTCATCAAGTGAATATGGAATAAGATTATCAGCTTCAATTTCAATTTGAGCTTCCATCTCCTCTTCATTTAACGCTGCATCCATATAAATGACTTTAGTCATAACGGCAGAGCCAGAAACCGCGACAGCTGCAAACTTTAGGGATTTAGGTAAACCCCGTCGAATCTGTCTTAGCGACTCAATTACCGCTTCAGTATCACGAATATCATGATCGACCACAGCTCCCTTTCTAACAGGAACTGACGCATGATTTTGAATTTTATATCCATCCGCAGTCTTGCTCAACAAAATGGCTTTTATTTCATGGGACCCAATATCAATCCCAACCATCTGAGGTGCTTGACGCTTCCACAATTTAGAAAGCATAGTCCGTCATCACAATTCTATTATTATTTTCTAAGAGATTAGCACATAATCAACTCGTTATAAGTATTTGTATAAAATGTTTCAGCATTTTACAAATTATATTTAGTTATTTCATGTTTTACTTCACCAAAAACTCTCCCGCTTATATACTACCGCTACTATTTTTGATTTATCTGGAATTATTGAGTGAAGTGGTTTAAACGTTTATTAATTGCATTTTTTAGCCTATCACTACTTGGCATTGCTGCTATAGCTGCCGCTTACTTTTATGTGCTACCTGACTTACCCGATGTTAATTCGCTAAAGACGGTCCAATTACAAACTCCGCTGCGTATTTACAGCCGCGATGGCAAACTGATTTCTCAATTTGGTGAGAAACGTCGCATACCTGTCGAGTATGAAGAAGTGCCCTTTCAGTTAATTAATGCCGTACTCGACACTGAAGATGCGCGCTTTTTTGAACATAATGGTATTGATCCGATTGGTATTATCCGCGCGGCAATCATATTAATAACAACAGGTAAGAAAAGCCAAGGTGCAAGTACGATTACACAACAGGTTGCCCGAGGATTTTTCTTATCTAACGAAAAAACATACATTCGTAAAGTAAAAGAAATCTTCCTTGCATTGAAAATTGAAAAGGCGTTATCGAAAAAAGAAATTTTAGCTCTTTATTTAAATCGTTCATTCCTAGGTAACCGCGCTTATGGTGTTGGTGCTGCTGCTCAAGTCTATTATGGTAAAGAACTGAGCCAATTGACACTACCAGAAATGGCAATGATAGCAGGCCTACCACAAGCTCCATCTGCAGCTAATCCAATTAGAAACCAATCACGTGCGATATCTCGTCGTAATTGGGTATTGAGTCGTATGCTGGAGAAACGCAATATTACTCAAGCAGAATATCAAGAGGCTATCAGTAGCCCGTCGACCGCGAAATACCATGGTGCTGAAATTGATTTATACGCTCCGTATGTTTCAGAAATGGCGCGTGATTACATGATCCAGAAATACGGTGAAGAAGCAGCCTATACTAACGGCTACAATGTCTACACCACGATATCATCCGAACTCCAATTGATGGCGCAGGAATCATTAAGAGATAACGTTTTTGCTTATGATCAACGCCATGGATTCCGTGGTCCTGTGACTGAATTATGGACTGATACTCCGCTCGACCATGATGAGATTGTCGCTACGTTAAAACGCACCGACTCAATGCAGGGCATTATGCCCGCTGCAGTTATAAGCGTTCAAGATCAGCAAGCACAGGTAATGGATGACAAGGGCGAACTGATTACACTTGAATGGAAAGGCCTAAAATGGGCGCGTAAGTTTATAAGCGATAAACGCCAAAGCTTACCACCAAAACAAGCCAGTGATATTTTGACCGCTGGTCAACAAGTGTGGATCCGTCATAATGGTAAGTATTGGCAATTATCTCAAATACCGCAAGTCTCTAGTGCGACAGTGTCACTTGAACCTCATGACGGTGCGATTAAAACCCTCGTCGGTGGATTTAGCTTTAGTCAAAGTCAATTCAACCGAGTGACTCAAGCTAAACGCCAATTAGGTTCCAATATTAAACCTTTTATTTATGCTGCTGCGTTAGAAAAAGGTTACACACTGGCTACGCTCATCAATAACGCTCCGATTAACAAACCAGATACCCGTCAGGGCACTGCGTGGCGTCCTAAAAACTCACCAGACATTTACGGTGGTCCAACACGTTTACGTGTCGGTTTAGCTCAGTCTATTAACGTTATGTCAGTCAGAGCAATGCGCCACACAGGCTTAGATGACACTATCAAAAAACTAGTACAGTTTGGTTTTGATCCGAGTGATTTACCCCGAAATGAATCGTTAGCATTGGGTTCACCTTCAGTGACACCGTTACAGGTCGCCACTGCATTTAATAGCTTTGCAAATGGTGGTTATTTAGTTGAACCTTACTTTATCGATCGCGTGACCGACTCATACGACAACACGATTGAACAAACCATTCCCGCTATTGCATGTAGCAAACCAGTCCCCTCTGTTGAAGATGATGTGGTTATTGAAGATCCATTTGCTGCGATGGCTGAAGAATTCTCTCAGCAAACTCCAGAAGCATCAGTAGATACATTAGATGGAGAAGTTGAAGCAACGTCCATTACCGCTGAACAAAACATTTGCAGTAATCCACAAGCTCGCTTTGCTAAGCGAGTCGTTTCAGAACAAACTGCATTTTTGATCACTGAAGCGCTAAAGAGCGTAATTTGGGGCGGCGGCGATTGGAGCAAAGGTACTGGTTGGAATGGTACAGCTTGGCGTGCATCTAAATTAATTAAGCGTCATGACATTGCGGGTAAAACAGGTACAACTAACGAATCTCGAGACACTTGGTTCAGTGGTTTTAACCCTACACTTACAGCAACATTCTGGGTTGGTTTTGATGACCATGGACGTCAGCTAGGGCGCTCAAGCTGGATGGCTACCGGCGAACCAGATCAGATATCAGGTGCGGAAGCGGGTGCTAAAACCGCTGGTCCTGGTTGGAATGACTATATGAATAAGGCCCTGTCTGGTACGCCTGAACCTTCTGTTATCCCGCCAAAAGGAATTGTATCTGCACGTATTGATTTAGCGACTGGCAAATTGACTCGCAAGACAGACCACACTACCGAGTTTGAGTATTTTGTTGAAGGTACAGAACCCAAAGAATATGTTACTGAAACACAGCAAAGTGGCGATATTTTTATCGACAATGTTGCTGAAGATTTATTTCAATAATAGGGTTTAAAATAAATTGATTAAAAAAGCCATTCAGTCGAATGGCTTTTTTATTACTGATTTTATAGCGTATTTAATCTTAGACAATGGTGTTGGGTATCAGTAATTGATGCAGTTCAGTTAAATTACGAACCTGATAACTTGGAGAGATATCATCACTTATAGGTTCGTCATGATGATTTAACCAACAAGTGTCGATACCAGCATTGATACCGCCTAAGATGTCAGAATGTAAGTTATCGCCAACCATAAGTACTTGATGCTTCTCCGGCTTTCCCATTAAGCTAAAAGCATGATGAAAAATAGCAACATCTGGCTTTGCTATACCTAGTTGTTCAGAAATAACCACCGGATTAAAAGCATCTTCAAAACCAGTACGGCTCAAGCGGATATTTTGTAGCTCGGTAAAACCATTAGTAATTATACCAAGGTTAACTTTACCGCTTAGAGAATCAATCAGTTCCCGGGCACCAGGCAATGGCTGACAAATATCGGCCATAGCCGCAAGAAACTGACTGTTTAGATGCTGTGGAGTAACAGATAGTTTGTTCGCCCAGTGATGGAATCGGGTATGTTGTAAATGCGTAGCACTAATTAAACCGTTTTGATACTCGACCCACAATGGTTTATTTACTTGCTGATAAACAGCAAAGTCATCAATATTAAAATCAACTTCAAAGCGCGAAAACATTAATTTCAATCCAGCAAAAGCATCGAAATGAAATAGCGTTTCATCGGCATCAAATAAAATCCATTTATATTTATTGAGCAAATTCGACATCTACAAAGTCCTTCTTTTGTTTAAATGAATAACTAACCTCAGATCAAAATAATGCCCATTATTATAAAACTTTTTGTGCTGCTACTTATGGTAATAGGTATGATCTCAAGCTGAAGTGAGTTAACGATGGTGACTACGAGTTAAATAATGACATTAACTGCGCTTCTTGCTGCAGTAGACTTTGATAAATAGTTAACTGATTTATAGCGCGATCAAGATTGTGAGTTTGATATTTGATCCCAAAATAAGTATCGCCATTTAAATAATCCGTTAAAAACCGTACCCCAAGCATTAATGGCATCACTTTAGTGCCGAGCCATAAACTACGTTTTTCGAGCGGAGTAATAATGTCAGCTAGAGATTCCATGTACGATTTTGCTGCGGCAATAATAATCTCAGGTCGGGCATATACATTGGTTAAATTAGTTGAGTCTTCTGGCTCTGGAGAGCAAAAAGCGCGCACCATATCACCAAAGTCATACATCAAATATCCTTTCATGCAGGTATCTAAATCAATAATGGCCATGCTGGACATATCTCGCCCATCAAACAGCATATTATTGATTTTAGTATCATTATGACATATTCGAACCGGTAATTCGGCTTCGTATTGTACCAATGCTGCCAGTAAATCTGTCTGTGACAAACACAAATTGACCCAATCTTTACAATGACTTAATCGATTGTGAGTGTCAGCTGCCTTTGCATCACGCAATTGAGCGATACGTTGAGGTAAATTCAAAAAATCAGGGATAACATCGACAATGTAACTAGGGTTCAAATCACTTAATGCTGCGGCAAAATGACCAAAAGCCTCAGCTGCCAACTTAGCTTGAGCTGGTGTATCAACCACTTCAATCGTGTTGCTATGAGGTAAGTAATCTATTGCTCGCCAAAAACCTTGTTCGCCTAAATCCAAATATAGTGCACCTGCTATAGTGGCTATTGGACTAACCACTTGTAATGGATAATGCTGCTGTTGGCGTTTAATCAGTAAGTGCTGGCTGATATTGGCAGCATTTTGAATGACCACCTTAGGTTCAATAAATACTTGGGTATTAATGCGCTGCAACACCAACGATTTTGATTTATCACTCACCAAGAAGGTTTGATTAATATGGCCATTACCCAATGGATAAAGCGTACTATGCTCACGACTAAAACCAAACTGAGGCAATACATTTTTACGGATAAAATTGACCAATCAAAAACTCCAAATCATGTTCATCAAAGCCAAAGATAACCAACACATTTCTTCTGTTTGGTTACCTTAATAATGGTTACTGGCTTAGTATCATTTCAAATTGAGGGTTTTGCATTAATGTTGCTTGGCTGCCCTTTAAACTAAATTCATAACCACACAACTTAAAGCTACCTCTAAGCGCAACATGATTAACAATGGCATCTTTATCCAGTGGCGTAAATCGAGCTTCACTGGCACCATCATCTAGTAGATCAACCGTTATTGGTCGGTAACGGCTACCGTCATTAAATTCAAGGTTGGTACAGGTTTTATCACCTATTGCAGTCGCTAAACGCCATAAATTTTGTTTATCACCACTTTCACCTAACCAACGTACGATAAGGATTTCGCCCTCTAAAGCGAGCCAAAACCCATCAGGCAGTTTGATCATTTGTCGAATGCTTGCTTGTTGTTGATTACTCATATCATCAACATGCTCAGTTTGCTCTGTGCCGTCGCCAGAAAATACACTGATTAAAGTGAAAACCAAATACACAACCACACTAACAGCAATAATAGCCGCAGCAATTTTACCGATTAAAATCAAATTTGTCTGGTGTAACTTAGCCACATTCAGCCAAGATTTTGCAAGTTCAGTAATCGACCCTGACTGCAACGCATCTTGATCAACATAAAGCGGCTGATGACTACGTTCTTGCGACGTCGAAAACGAATTGACCGGATCATCTTCTGTTGCTGTATCGAAATGTTGATCCATGTGTGTGCCAGCTTGCTCGAAACTTGTTTGCGGCACAGCATCATCATTAAATGGATGTTTGTCTCTATCGGCAGAATCTGGATGAGTTACCCCCGTAAACGCTACTTCATCAGCTGGCTCTCTTGATGAAAAAGTGTTATCAGGCTGCTCATGAACAGGCATAACCTGCCCTTTCATTACCGGTTCTTGTCGATGAAAAACCGAGCCCGAAATGGATACTGATACCATGCTTGGTCCATAATATCCTTGCACATAGTTAATTGAATTTTTAGCCGGTAAGAATGCTAAGTAGCCACCACAAGCCAGGCCAAACAAAAACACTCCTGCTAGTGTGCCTAAAGGCGCCATTAAGTAGGTTAATATGCCAAAAACCAATACCGGAACAACACATACCATTGCCAATTTAATCGACTTATTGGCATCATTTAAGCGACGAACAGCCGATAAACCAACAACAGGCATTACTGCTAGCGTCACAATCCAATTAATTACACTTGCCGGAAATACAACAGCAGAGATTATTAGCAACAAAAATGCAGCTAAAATAACTCCCATTAACCTTAAGCCTGTGTCACGACCATCTCGGCACAGTAGGGTTTTTACAGACATCAATCATTCCTATTCATTTACAAAAAAATCAAAAAACAGCTAGCTACATAACAGAATGAGTCGGTGATTATCGTGCGTTATTACAACACAAATGGATTGTTCTCATCATCAAAATCGACACCCGCTATTAATAGCGCAAAGCCTACAGAATTTATCTTATAAAGCCATACCCAACCTAGATTTTGCGTTACTTTTTTATTCACTATCGCGTAAGTCACTTTTAAGCAATCCAAGAGTTGATTTCATTAATCTAATAGCTATTTGAGCATTTTAGACACAATACCAATATCTATCATTGCGCTAGCATAACCCTACAGTTAACGAGTATAATATTAAGCTTTCTTAATGAATAATCGGATGAGAAACCCTTTTTATGAGCACTCGTGGAAATCTTTTTATTGTGTCAGCCCCTAGTGGCGCAGGTAAATCATCACTTATATCAGCACTATTAAAAGATAAACCCAGCGATAAACAGGTTTCAGTGTCACATACGACCCGCAAACCTCGTCCAGGCGAAGTCGATGGCCAACATTATCATTTTATTACTGTGGAACAATTTAAAGCACTAATTGCCCAAAATGCCTTTATTGAATGGGCCGAAGTTTTTGGCAATTTTTATGGCACTTCCAAGCTCGTCATCGAACAAACCTTAGATAAAGGCATCGATGTATTTCTTGATATTGATTGGCAGGGCGCAGAACAAGTAAAAAAATTAATGGAAACGGCGATTGGAGTGTTTATTTTACCGCCGTCTAAAGCTGAGCTTGAACGTCGTTTAACTGGACGAGGTCAGGATAGTCAGCAAGTGATTGATTCGCGCATGGCACAAGCCGTTTCGGAAATGTCACATTATGCGCAATACGAATTTATAATTGTAAATGACGATTTTGATAACGCGCTAGCCGATTTAAGCGCCATTATTCGCAGTCAAAGGCTAACCTGTGCTAGTCAGCAGCATGCGCAAAATGATATGATTGTTGATCTCTTGGCAGATTAATTGTCATAGTGTACAATTTTGCGTCATTTTTTCCCATAGATAACACTGGAGTTTCAACACATGGCTCGCGTAACTGTAGAAGACGCCGTAAATAAAATCGGCAACCGTTTTGATATGATCCTGGTTGCAGCGCGTCGTGCACGCCAAATCGCCGTCCAAGGTAAAGAACCTATGGTTGATGAGATGAATGATAAACCAACGGTTGTCGCTTTACGTGAAATCGAATTAGGTTTAGTCACCTCAAACACTTTAGATGCTGATGAGCGCCAAACTGTTCGTGAACGTGAAGCAGCTGAAATTGCCGCTGTCGCAGCCATTGCAGAAGGCCGCGTTTTATAAGGAGTAGCGCCACTTGTATCTGTTTGAAGGTCTAAAAGAGTCAGCATCCAGCTATTTAGAGCCGGATCAAGTAGAATTACTCAAGCAGGCCTATTTGGTTGCGCGTGATGCCCACGAAGGGCAAATGCGCACAAGTGGCGAGCCTTACATTACCCATCCTGTTGCGGTTAGCCGCATCTTGGCAGACATGCGTCTCGATCACGAGTCGCTTATGGCTGCCTTGCTTCATGACACCATCGAAGATACTCCTGTCACCAAAGAAGAACTCACAGAGTTATTTGGTGTGGCGGTTGCAGAACTGGTGGAAGGTGTTTCAAAACTTGATAAAATCAAGTTTCGTGATAGAAAAGAAGCCCAAGCGGAAAATTTCCGTAAAATGATGATGGCAATGACTCAAGATATTCGAGTTATCCTCATCAAGTTGGCTGACCGAACTCACAACATGCGCACACTGGGCTCACTTCGCCCTGATAAACGTCGTCGTATTGCTCGCGAAACCCTAGAAATCTACGCCCCAATAGCTAACCGATTAGGTATTCACAATATCAAAATCGAACTTGAAGACTTAGGTTTTCAAGCCTATTACCCTATGCGACATAGAGTGATACGTGATGTTGTCAAAGCCGCTCGTGGGAATCGTAAAGAATTAATTAACAGTATTGAAGTCGCCATTGAAACACGCCTTGAAGAAGCTGGAATCCCCACTAAAGTCAAAGGTCGTGAAAAAAACCTCTATTCGATTTATCGAAAAATGCGCAGTAAAGAACTGCAATTTCAAGAGGTCATGGATATCTATGCGTTCCGAGTTATCGTTGACTCTATTGATACCTGCTATCGCGTGCTCGGCGCTATGCACGGATTATACAAGCCGCGACCAGGACGTTTTAAAGATTATATCGCTATTCCCAAAGCCAACGGTTATCAATCATTACACACATCATTATTTGGCCCTCATGCGGTTCCTGTTGAAGTGCAAATTCGCACTGAAGAAATGGATCAAATGGCCGACAAAGGTGTTGCTGCGCATTGGATGTATAAAAACAATACCGATACGACTCAACAAAGCACTTCTCAAGTTCGTGCTCATAAATGGATGCAAAGTTTGCTTGAGTTACAGCAAAGTGCAAGCAGCTCATTTGAATTTGTTGAAAACGTTAAAACTGAATTATTCCCTGAAGAAATCTACGTTTTTACCCCTGAAGGTCGTATATTAGAATTGCCGGTCAATGCCACTGCTGTCGATTTTGCCTACGAAGTGCATACTGATGTGGGCAATACCTGTGTTGGCGCACGCGTTAATCGTCAAGCATATCCGTTGAGCCAACCATTAATTTCAGGGCAAACAGTCGAAATTATTACCGCAAAAGGTGCTCGCCCTAATGCTGCATGGTTAAACTTTGTCGTAACGGGTAAAGCTCGTGGTAAAATTCGTCAAGTATTAAAGAGTCTTAAAGGCGATAACGCTATCGCATTAGGTAAGCGTTTACTAAACCATGCCTTAGGTGATACTAAGCTTGAGACCATTCCGGCTGAATTACTTGAGAAAGTGATCAAAGAAACCAAACACACATCTTTAGACTCGCTGCTAGCAGATATTGGCTTAGGCAATGCCATGAGCATTGTGATTGCCCAGCGCTTGGTTGGTGAGCAGTTTGATTCGCAAGATAGCAATAAAGAAAAACCACAAATGCCAATTCGCGGTGCTGAAGGTATGTTGGTCACTTACGCCAATTGTTGTCGCCCAATCCCTGGTGATGCCGTCATCGCCCATGTAAGCCCAGGCAAAGGTCTGGTAGTGCACATGGAAAGTTGTGCCAATATTCGCGGCTATCAAGGCGAACCTGATAAGTATATTTCAGTGCATTGGGATAACGTAGAAGGCGCAGAATACCAAGCAAATCTACGCGTTGAAATTGTTAACCATCAAGGTGCATTAGCAAAAATTACTTCTATCATCGCATCTGCTGGATCTAATATTCACAATCTCAGTACCGAAGAACGTGATGGCCGAGTGTATTTGATTAATTTACGTATTTCAGTTAAAGATCGTGTTCACCTTGCAAACGTTATGCGCAGAATACGTGTTTTACCTGAAGTATTACGCACCTCGCGTAACCGCTAGTCACTGATAACTATTAAAGAGAGCACGCACACTATGGCCGAAAAAATTATCATCGCAACCGACAAAGCTCCACAAGCTATTGGCACTTACTCACAAGCAGTTAAAGTCGGCAGTACCGTTTATCTTTCAGGTCAAATTCCGTTAGATCCAAAAACCATGACCATGGTAAGCGATGATTTTGCAGAACAAGTCGTACAAGTGTTCGAAAATTTGACCGCTGTATGTGAAGCAGCAGGTGGAAGAATGAGTGACATCGTTAAGCTCAATATCTTCTTAACCGATTTATCTCATTTTGCCACTGTAAACGAAATTATGAGTCGTTACTTCCAACAACCTTATCCAGCTCGTGCCGCTATTGGCGTCAAAGAGTTACCAAAGGGATCATTGGTAGAAATGGACGGAATAATGGAAATTTAACGAAAAATATACCACTTTTAAAACGCGCCTAGGGCGTATACCGAATCAGTTAAGCGGTAAAACGACAAAATTTAACTGATCGGTTGACCGATCTTTCTAGCCTGCGAAAATCCGATAATCTTTATTGTCGGATTTTTTTATGGAACTTTCACCACCCCTTGCTCACACTTCAATTAATCATCTAACTGAGTTTTTTATCTCTCGCTGATGTACTAGAACCCGGGATTATTCAATCCTGCCTTAATTCAAATGGCGTAGCGACGTTAAGGCGATGTAAATTGCCCATGGACGCGATAGTTTGGGTTGTTATAGGCATGTCTCTATTCCGCTCAGAATACGTCCGTCAATTGATTAATAAGCTTGATACTGTGTTGCTAATGGCAGGGTTTCACCCGCTGAATATGAAAATCATCATTTTAGAACGTTACAAAGTGTCTAGTATTCCTAGGCCTTACCAAAGGCAAGCGAGAAAGGCGTTATCCACGGCACTTAAAAAGTCATTAAAAACAGTATCCTGTAGCAAAAATAAAAATGCCGCTCACCTTAAGTGAACGGCATTACGCCTAGGGCGCCTTTTTTATATGTATCATTATTAATGCAATAATTAACTGCGACGGCGTAAGCCTAGAGCACCTAATAACATCAATGCAAAGTAACCTAAACTACCACCATCACTATCTTGAACAGGCTCTGGTGTTGGCGTAGGAGTTGGCGTTACTGGCGCAGGATAGCTTAATGCAATAATCACTGGATCATGGTCTGAAGCTGAGAATGGACTTTCAGTTTTAACCAGATCTCCGGTGTACTTGCTACCATATTCAAACAGGTTAGATTCAACTGAGTTAATGTGCCAGTCGTCAATACCGACTAACTTAGCCGCTAAACTCTCATTGGCTAAAGCATGGTCTAAATTACCTAATTCACCACTGTAACTATATGAATAAGTGGCTGCGCCATGTGCTTGAGTGTTTAAGTTAATTAAACCATAACCTTTATCTATCACACTGCCTTCACGCTCGTACACTTTACCGTTTAAGGTAGTCCACGATGCAGTGCGGATAACATGATCTGTAGTTGAGGCATCGTAATCAGTTAATACTGCTACCGGATCTTCTTTGCCGTAGGCATTTAAATCACCAATAACCAGTACATCACCAGCAACATCTTTTAGTGACTCACCGAGTACTTTGGCTGCTGATACACGGAATGCATTACACTTTCCTTGCAAGTCTGCTGGCTCAGCGTTTTCGTTAAATTCAGCCCAGTCTTCAATACAGCCTGAACCTTTCGATTTTAAGTGGTTAACCACAACAGTTAACTTTTCATCGTTAATGCTAAAGGTTTGCACTAAGCTATGACGTTGGAACTTTTCATAACTCGGGCTTTGCTCAACAACGCCATCTTTCTCACGGGTTTGCGCACCTTCTGCAGCATGTTGTTCTGGCGTCGCAATCACTTTTGCCGCGCCGTCTAATGTAATACGGGCTGGGCGATATAACATGCCAACTGTAATCGCATCACTGCCGATGAATTTGTCTTCATACTTATCAGCATCTTCAATTTCAACAAAGCGATACGCTTGATCATCAGTTAATTCTGCGTTCAATGCATCTACAAGGTTTTGAATGGCACTTAACTCGCCAAAGCCATTGTTAGCGATTTCCATTAAGCCAACAACATCAGCATTCATGGCGACAAGCGCATTCACTATTTTAGTACGCTGCAACACCATTTCTTCTTCGATTAATGCACCACGATTGCTGTTTGATGGATTAGTATCACCGCCAACAACGTCATTAAAGAAGTTCAACACGTTAAAGCTCGCTACGCGAATGTCGCCCATATCTGCCACTGTAGGCGCATCGGTACGATCGTTTACACGGATAAAATCGCCAGCAGTAATCATGTTGGTCGGTAAAATACGGAATGCGTTGTAGCTATAACCAATCACACCTTCAAGGTTAGTCAATTGATCGCCCACACGAATGTAACCCGTTTCTGCGTTAAACTCTGGGAAATAAGGTACTTCACCATCTTTCGCTTTGAAATCAGATTCAACAAATAACTGGTTTACTGCGTTAGCTTTAGCCAGTGCAATAGAATCTGCTGAGTTTGGCTCAAATATTTGAGTTGGTTTCATTAATGGCGCTTTATGTGACAACACCATATTGTTACGACGTCCGTCATAATCGTAGCTAAAGGTACGGGTGATTTTCATCTCACTACCCGCATCTAATACTACTTTCATGCCTTCAACACGCTCTAATGCTTGCGTTAGGGTTTCGCCATCGGCAACATAAAATGCACTGGCTAGAGGCACTTCACCTAATGCGCCAACTTCAATTTTTTGATCGTCCTTAAGGTTAATCTGAGTCGAGCCGTAATACTCGTTTACCTTACCTTGCACACACACTTCAGTGCCTGGCTGAATAGTGTCTGGTGCAGCTTCGTTCAAGTAGACGAAAATGCCGTCTGAAGTATAAGGTGAGTTGTCACCTTGCATGTCTTGAATAAAGAAGCCTTTGTATAAACTGTCGCTTCTAGAAGTAACAATCCCTTTTATGGTCACTTCATTAGCCGATTCATAACTACCATCGGCAATTAATGGACTAGAGTCACCTGCACCTTGCACATCATAAATGTTGGTCAGTGTGGCCCCATTACAGGTAAATACTGTTGGCTCTGGTGTTACTGCGGTATCAAGCGAGCCTAAACCACTAAAGGTGTCTTTATCTAATGTGACCCATTGGCTAGCATCATAAGTAGTGCTGGCAGTTAAGGCGTCTAATTTACGCTGGAATGTGGTGTCAAACCCCCAACCTGCTGGTGTTGGAATGTCACCAACAACATCAACCAACACACCGTCTTTTAATAAGCCGACAGCATCGCCACCATTAAAGTATAAGTTACCGGTCATCGAGTCGGTTGAGGCTGGCAAGGTAATCGCTGCACTTGAATGCAAAATGACTTTGACACTTTTAGCGGCAATAGTGTCAGTTAATTCCACCATATCAAGCGCTGCAGAGTCACCGTCTTTGTAACGTACTAATTTGTAGCCTGTTAAATCAATTGCAACGTCACTGTTGTTATACAGTTCAATCGCTTTGTTGTTTGAACTACCTTCAACGTATTCACTAATTAACACCTCTGCATTTGCCATTATCGGCATTGCAGCGGCTACTGCGAGTGAAACCGCCGTTAGTTTAGTCAGTCCTTTCATTTTTTAACCCCATATTTTGTGATATAAATGCTATTTTTTTGTAATATGCGGGGCGATTGTCCCAAAGTTTGTTTACAGAAAAAAGAACATTGATCACATTAATGGGGTAAAAAAATTTACTATCTGATTGATTATCAAGTAATTTTGTTTTAATTAGAAAACGATGATAAATAAAATCAAAAATACCTCAACTAAAACAACATTTAGCGCAAAAACAAGCATTGACGGGGTGGTTGTTAAAAAATATAGATTTTGTAACACTTATTGTTCAAAAAAATAAAAAAATGACAACATACTGTTTGATATTTTAATTCATGTCATGAAATCATCTTGAAAATGTAAGGTTTTTACCCGATTATTACGCTAACATTGACCACCAACACTCGTGGTATGTTGAATACACCATGAATAAAAACCAATAAATCACTTAAGGTATGTGAGTTATTGTCGATATTGATCATGACTCGATGTCATGTTGGTCACAACAAAATATTATTAAGCTGACTATTTAGTATCAATATACTAAAAGCTCATCTAGTATTTGAATTTATTATCTTTACCGGTTTAGGTGCTCAAACCATGAAACAAGTTGATTTCAGAAATATCGATAAACTTTTCATCAAAATGTCCATTAACGATAAGTTCTGGGCTATTTTCGGACTGTTCCTGATTATTTTATCTAGTGTATCGATTAGTAGTTACGTTAATAAAATTGAAAATATAGAACAGCAATCATTACTGGTTTTAGAGCAAAAAACAGCAGCTATGGTTCAAGCACTTGATGCCACGAGCCAACTAGAACAAGCTTCAACATTAGGTTTACAAGTCTCAGGACGTTCACAAACAAGTTCACGCCAACGAGATACTATTACTGCCGTTTATGCATTAGATGGCCAATATTATACCCTGAGCGAATCTGTTTCTGGACAAGAAGCCAGCGCAAAACAAGCTGCTTTGATATCACTGTTAATGTCATTTTTATGGGTATTGCCTTTTGTAGTAGTGATTTATTGGACGGCCACGTTCCTTGGCGGTGCACTTTGGGTGTTATGGGATACCACGGAAAAAATTGCTAAAGGTGATTTAACCTCTCGTTTAGGCTTCCATCCTGGTCGTGATGAATTTGGCACCATTGGTTGCGCACTTGATAAAGCCATGGACACATTAACCGATCTCGTTGTCGCAGTTAAGAAAAGTGCCGATACATTGCAAACAACCTCGAGCTCATTCGCCAATGAAGCAGTACAAAGCGCTGAACAAATTGATTTACAATATGCTTCACTTGACTCGGTTGCTACAGCGATGGAAGAAATGACGGCATCAGCTGCTGAAGTCTCTAATATCGCTCGAAATTCAACTCAACGTGTTGAACAAGATTCAGAGTATACGCGTCAGAGTTATGACCGAGCCAAGCGTGCGATTAATGAAATTAAGCAGTTATCGACCTACATTGAACAAACATCAAACTCGGTCAATACCCTAAAAATTAATGCGACCAATATTAATGAAGTGATCACCACCATTAATGCTATTTCAGATCAAACCAACTTACTGGCATTAAACGCAGCAATTGAAGCGGCACGTGCAGGTGAAATGGGCCGTGGTTTTGCGGTGGTTGCCGACGAAGTAAGAACCCTTGCGGGTCGTACACAGGCTGCGACGGTTGAAATTCATAAAATGATTGAATTACTGCAAAGTGAAACGCTCAATATTGACAGCATTACTCAAGATACTGTCAAGCAAGCACAAACCAGTAGCGATCTAATTACTAATATTGGAACCGATATTAATGCCATTTCTGAATCTGCGAATTCAATTATGGACATGAGTTTCCAAATTTCTACATCGTCAGAAGAACAAAGTGCAGTGGCCAATGACATTGCAAAAGAGCTGACGGACATAAGACAGAAATCAAATATTATTAGAGGCTTATCGCAACAGTCTTCAAGTGGTGTTAAAGATCTAGCAAAAGCATCAGCTGATTTGGGTAAAATTCTTAGTCGATACCGTACTAATTAATCTCAGCTCAGATTATAACTTATTAGTTTGTATGTTTATTTGAATATAAGCGCTAAATGAAAAGCCGATATCGATGATATCGGCTTTTTTATGTTTAATAAGCAGTGGCTTAACTCACGATTAATTCAACTTAATATTACTGTAATGACGTAAGTCTATGACCTAAAGCGCTTGTACTGTCTGGAGTCAGCACAAAAGTATAATTACTGTCGCCATCAAAGCTGATTGAATCAGACTGATAAACTAAGGTTTGCGTGCCATTATCGGCTTCGTAAACAATGTTAATTTCATAATCATCTTCAGGCAATGTCAGGCTGAGTTTTTCGACAAAATCTAAATCCGTTAAGGTATATTCGGCGGTTTCAATGGTTTCTGAAGCGCGGACAAAATACACGGTTAAGTCATCATAATCGTAAGCTAAATTCACCACATCGACTTTATATTCAAAAGCTCGAGGTCGTAAGTCTTGCTCGATCACCATACCTTTAACAGAACTGTCTTCTTGCTGATAAATCAGTAAAGACTTCACTTCATCTTGGTTAAACGTTACCAACAAGTTATCGAACAACTTGGCTTTACTGGTCGCATCTTTAGTGGTGATACCATAATCATTAAACGATGTTGATTGGTAATCCGTTACTGTGAAGGGTGAAATACCATACAAGTATTGTGTTTCTTGCTTACTGGCAATATCAACATCAATGCTTTGCGTTTCTAAACCATTAAACACCCGGTAATCGGCAGTTGCCTCTAACGCGGCGTAAGTGACTGGCGTTGTAGTTGAGTCAATGCTGTCGATAGTGACGTTAATATCACCTGCACCAAAACTGTTACGAATAATTAGTTTATAGGCGGTTTCGGAGGTTAAACTCATGCTACCTGTGGTGTAGAGCACATTTTTAGTGCCGGTTTCGGTCAGATAGACAATATAATCATCAGTATCGAATATCTGTTCGCTGGTGTAACTGCTATACGGCACATTACCCAGCATCACCGCTTGGTCAATGGTTTGGGTATCAAGTGAAATATAGGTATCAAAAGTACCTTCATCAGTCGCTACGTTAGCCACTAGCACTTCCATTTTGCTGTAGTCATTATCATCGTCGGCATTTAACTCGTCCATTTCATCGCGTGAATAGTTAATATCCAATAGTTCTGGATCGTGATAATCACCATAAAGTACAAACAAATGGTTCGAGTCGCTCGCTAAATCAACGGTGTCGCTGTAAACGGTTACCGTTTCACTATCTTCGTCTTGACCATAAATTTCCAGTTCTGTGCTCCCTGCACTATAAGCATAGCGCGGCATTGCATCAGCAAAATCAACCGCCGTATATGAATAGTCATCCAGTACTAACGAAGTCGATGTGCTATTAGGTGATGCATTATAAAACTGCACATAAGCGACATCATCACTGCTTTCTTCACTGTCTGAGCCACACCCTAGTAACAAGGCTCCCATTGCAGACACCATCATCAATCGACTTATTTTTTTGTTAAACATATTTACTCCATTAACCATCTAGTTACATTTGCAAGAGTTATGACAACCCTTGCCTGTAAACGACTGTCAAGAAAGGTAAAGTAAAGATATAAAGCGTAAAGAGCCAAGTTAAAGTTAAAAAAAAGCCTCTTAATCAATTAGATAAGAGGCTTTAATTCTTTTTGCATTTAAACCATAAATGCATTTTTCAGCAAAAGGTGTTAATTACCCGCGATTTTCATCTCGCTCAGTAAAATACCGCCGGTGCGGATTGATGAACGTAAATCGCGATCTTTACCTACGCCTTGTATTCCCATAAACATGTCTTTTAAATTACCCGCGATAGTAATTTCTTCTACTGGATACAACACTTCGCCATTTTCAACATAAAAACCTGCCGCGCCACGTGAATAATCACCAGTAACGCCATTAACGCCTTGGCCCATCACTTCCGTAACAATTAAGCCGGTATTCATGGTTTTAACCAAGTCATCAAAGGTTTGATTTGAATGGCTTAGGGTCCAGTTATAAATACCACCAGCATGGCCTGTATTGGTCATCGATAATTTACGCGCCGAATAACTGGTTAATAAGTAAGTTTCTAGTTGGCCACGATCAATAATACGACGGTCTTGGGTTGCCACGCCTTCACTGTCGTAGTTAGCACTGGCCAGTGCGCCAATTAAATGCGGTTGTTCTTCAATACTAAACCAGTCTGGGAATATTTGAGTATTCAGAGCTTCCATTAAGAAGCTCGACTTACGGTAAATACTACTGCCACTAATCGCGCCAATTAAATGTCCCATTAAGCCTGTGGCAAGTTCAGGAGCAAATAACACTGGCATTTTCGCCGTGGCTATTTTACGGGCATCCAAACGGCTTAAGGTTTTGTTTGCCGCTTGCAAACCAACCGCTTCAGGTGACAGTAAATCATGATATTTACGGGCAACCGTATAGTCGTAGTCGCGCTGCATATTGCCATCAGACTCTTGGCCTATTACAACACAACTTAAACTGTAGCGAGAGCTGCAATAGCCGTTAAGAAACCCATGGCTGTTACCATAAACCCTAGCCGCAGTATGCGCATTGGCACTCGCGCCGTCTGAGTTACGGATACGGCTATCAACCGATAAACTGGCTTCTTCTGCGCGAATGGCCAACTGTGCGAGCTCTTCAGCATCGATATCTTGTGGATGATATAACTCCAAATCGCGAATATCTTGCGCCATCAAAGCGGGATCAGCCAAGCCACTAAAAGGATCTTCTGAGGTATATTTTGCAATGCCATCGGCCGCTTTTACCGCTTGGCGAATTGCTTCAGGACTTAAGTCTGAGGTCGATGAACTGCCTTTGCGACCATCACGGTAAATGGTAATGCCCAACGCACCGTCTTTATTAAACTCAACGGTTTCAACTTCTTTTTCACGGGTTGAAACCGACAAACCTTGCTGCTTGCTGATAGCCACTTCAGCGGCCGAAGTGCCTAACTCTTTCGCATATTCTAATGCGACAGATACCGCGTCTTTTAACGCCGATAATTCAGAATCAATTCTAGGTGTTGGTTCAGTTGCGCTAGGCGCTGAAGAAGGATGAGAAGCCACAAATTTACTCTTTGATTAGTCTAATTGACGCTAGCATATCAAATTCAATTGGCGATTGATAACCGCGCATTTATATCGCAGTTGATCATCAATAAATTCTGCATATTCTAGGCCAAATAAATGCTATCATTAATGCATATTGACTTGAGGTTTATGACTATGAAAATTGTTGGCGATTCTGAGCTATTTCAGCAGCCCTATGATAATGATGACAACTATGTCAGCAGAACAGGCGTTAAAAAAGAAAGTGAGGATGCTCAAGCACTTGGCATGCGTTTAGTGGCCCTGAGCAAAACTCAATTAGACAAAATGGGTTTAGATGAATTTCTATATGATGCGATTCTAAAAACAAAACTGATTAAACAAAAAACTGAAGCCTATCGCCGCCATTTACAATACATTGGTAAATTAATGCGTGGCTTTGAGCATGAACCTATTGAAGCAGCACTGGATAAAGTGTTGAACAAAAACAATAATGAAGCCGCTCAAATACAGATTTTTGAAAAAATGCGTGAACGTTTATTAGCGAATGGCGACGATGAAGTCCAAGTATTACTGGATTTACACCCACAACTTGATCGTCAAAAAATGCGTCAACTGATCCGCCAAGCGAATAAAGAACTGGCTAAAAACCCAGAATCAAAATCGTCTAAAGAGCTATATAAGTATTTAAGATCTGAAATAAAAGACTAGGGTCCATCTCAAAAATAGTCTGTTTAATAGAATAAGGATGTTGCTAATGCGGCTAAAAATGATGACTCGCACACTATTGTTATTATTAACTTCAGTGCTGTTATTTACCGGTTGTAACGGTGCCGCGGACGGCACCGATACTGACACACTGAGTGGTAATTATAGTATTACCGTCAGCTATCAAAATGTCGTCAATGGCCAATGTGATGCGAATACGGACTCACTGATTTTTGATCTTGATGGTAGCTTTTGTGCCATTGCACATCTCAAAATTGGTAGTACTAACGTTAGTGGAGCGCTCATTACTTTTAGCACCACCAATACAACAATATCACCTACCACGGTGTTAACCTTATCTTCTGGTCTTGCGACAACTCTGGTCACATCAAGTAGTACCGACGCTGGCACGCTTAGCGCAACTTACTCTCCAAGTGATGCAGATGCTGTTAGTGCGACTCGCAATTATCAATTTAAAGAATATGACACCAGTATCCCTGTCGAAGCGATTAAATTAACCGCTTCGATAAGTGATGCTACCGGCCCTATTACCCGCTTTAATATTGATAAAACAGTTCAGCTCAATGCCTTGCTTACTGACAGTAATAATCAAGCTATTGCTAACCAAATTGTGACATTCAATGCCGGTAGCGCTACGTTAGCGCCAGCAACTGCACTGACAAAATCCTCAGGTATTGCTACGCTAAACTACACGCCGTCCGAGGCAGAGTTAGGTGCGAGCCTGTTAACCGTCACCACAGAGTATCAAGGTAGCACTCTCACCAGCAGCAGTGCTTTTGAAGTGTTAGCGTCTGACGATATTGCCACGAATGGTAATGTTAAGATGGGCTCGTATAATGCTAATGGTGAGTTTGTTGAAAGTGAATTAGCGACAACGCTAGTCGCAACAACTGATGGTAGTTATAGCATTAGTGCCGGTGGCACCTTTGGGATTAGCGCTACGTTAGTTACCGAAAACACCGATGGCACATTTACACGCTTACAAAGCCCAACCAGCATCAGCTTTAGTTCTGACTGTTCTACCAATGACAACGCCACACTTAATTCACCTGTTACTAGCTTATCAGGTTCTGCCAGCTCAACCTTTTCAGATGTCAGCTGCAGTGGCAACAGCGAACGTAATGACATCATCATCGCGACAGCAACGGTTAATGGCGCTAGTTTAAATGCAAGTTTGCCTTTTACCTTAGCCCGTCAAACATTATCTAATGTGAGCTTTGTGTCAGCTGACCCAAGCCAAATCCGTATCAAAGGTTCAGGCGGCACCGGTTCAACAGAATCATCGTTAGTGACCTTTTTAGTTACCAGTGCTAATGGCCAGCCGGCAGCACAACAAACGGTTAATTTCAGCTTAGACACCAGTGTTGGCGGTCTGCGATTTGCTAATGGTGAAGTGATGGACAGCAGTATTACCAATTCCCAGGGATTAGTCAGTGTGCGAGTGCAAGCTGGCACCATTCCAACCCCTGTAAGAGTGGTGGCATCAACCACAGACGCCGACACTAACCAAACCATTACCAGCCAATCAGAACAGCTGACCGTCAATACCGGCTTGCCACAACAGCTTGGTTTTAGTATTTCAAGATCAAATGGCAACCCTGAAGCGGGCGACTTCAACGGCGAACAAGTTACCATTACAGCTTATGCCTCTGACAGTTTTGCAAACCCTGCACCAGACGACACTACCATCAACTTTACCGCTGAAGGTGGTCAAATTGAACCATCGTGTTCCATGGAAAACGGAAAATGTTCCGTCATTTGGACATCGGCATCACCACGGGTAAGTGACCATCGTGTAACGATTATGGCTTATGCGCTAGGACACGAAACCTTCTTCGATACCAATGGCAACAATGTATTTGACGATGCTGATGGTGGCGTGGTTAACGGCTGCTTAAGCGGCACAACGTCAGTAGCATGCAGTGGCAATGGCATGGATGTAGAAACTTACCATGGCGGTGGTTTTGTTGACTTGCCAGACGCCTTTAGAGATGACAATGAATCTCGCACCCATGATTCAGCTGAACCGTACTTTAATATTCAAGCGAGCAACACATACCAATTAGCTGACGGTCAATTTAACGGCCCACAATGCCAAGGTGCATTATGTAATAGCACGGCTATGAGTACTTATATCCGTAAAGCATTAGTATTAACAATGTCAGGCTCTGAAGCTAATTTTGTCGTTAGCCAAGATGGCAGCTTGATTAATGATTACGACACTGATGTTCAACCTATTGCACTAGATGAAACGGCAAAGTTTGATGTGGTAATCACTGATAGCGCCAATCAAATATTACCTTCTGGTACAACCTTAACCGTTACTAGCACCGAAGGTGAATTGCAGTTCTCTGGCTATACCGTACCTAACAAGAGTTCAGCAGGAGGAACATCAACCTCATTTACCTTGAAAAATAATGGTACACCAGGCACAAGCCAAGTCACACTGACAACAACTACGCCTAAAGGTGTGGTAACTGAATTGATATTTGATGTGACCTTGCCATAAGCTCAATATTCTCACTCCTATAATATTTATCGATCCTTCAAGCCTGCTACTTCAGCAGGCTTTTTTATACTTGGCATTCACAAATATGTTGATACAATAAGACGTGCAATACGGTATTTAATTGATATATTGTTGAAATAAAAACTATTTTTGCTAGCTGACGTTATGTTCACGCCTTAAATAGTGCTCAACATTATGCGTTTCGATACCATCAATAGCATCTGTAAACAGGGCTAGTTTACTATTACGAGGGACCGATTTACGACTCTCGACGCATACTAAGGAATAATAATGCGCAAAATTTCTCTACTTCTTACTATAACTGCAGGTGTACTACTCACCGCTTGTGCCGCTAAACCACCAATCGTGGCTCAAAACAAAACGGTTGTCGTCAATGACCAAACCTTCGTGCTTGGCGGATCGTATGATAAAGCAAATAATAAACTGCTATTGACCGCTAATGGTGACCCGATCATGCAGGGTCGATTCCCGCCAATGACGCCTACCCAAAATCTTAATGCAAACTTTAAAGATATGAAATTTAAAGGTGATTGTTACTTTGGTTCGGTACTCGGAGATCAAGGTGGAAGCTTTGGTATTGTTGCTAGCATTGTTCAATCAGCAAAATCGAGCACTGCAGATAAATGCGACATTTTTATCGATGGCACCAAGCAAGAAACACTGTACTTCTAATTAGACATATTAATTAAGCGCTAGCCCTGCTTACCTACCTATCTATTAATCCATTTAGTTATCTCAGTTGAGATAACGTAACATCAGTTAGCACCAAATTGGTGCGAACAAGGTTTATTCAGCACCAGAGCAACTCAATCAATTTTTATAAAATTAGTTAACACTATGTTTAAATTAGATTTTAACTACTGGTCTAATCCTTGCTTTCTCTTCAAGAATAGCCCCTAGTCTCACTAAACTATTACTCAGTAGTCGACCCGCATGCATTACAGATGTCATCATAATTGATTATCATCAAGGGGAAGTGAGTTGATAAACTGTCCTTGTTGAGAATTGAATGATCCCTTTACACACCTCCATGCGCGGCCTACGTTGTTTTTGCGTCGCTGCTGAATGCTTAAGTTTTAAAGAAACCGCTAAAAGACTGTATCTAACCCCTTCGGCGGTAAGTCATCAGATTAAACAGTTAGAAGAATCTCTAAACCAGAGCTTGTTTATTCGTCAAACCCGCGCGGTGACATTGACCGAAGTGGGCGCACGCTTTTACCAGGCCATCGAGCCGGTCATGCAGCAATTAGTCAACACAGTCAGTGAATTTAACCAGTCAGACAGAATGCTCGAAGTCAGTATTTCAATGCCAGAATTCTTTGCCAGTGAACTGTTTATGCCTAAACTCATTGGTTGGTCATCTAAATATCCCACCATCAATCTTAAGCTCGAAACCATTAAGTCGCGCAGCGATACAATTAAGCACACTGATGTATCCATTATGCTCTCTGGTAAACAACAAACGAATGCCGATGTGTATGATTTATTTCCAATCACTTATATCCCTGCGTGTAATGCACAACTGCATACTGAATTGTCTTCACAAGGTTTTAAAGCATTAACTAAGGTGCCATTAATATTGCATAAAGCTCGACCTTACGCTTGGCATCAATGGGCCGAAAATGTTGGCTTTGATGCATTTCAGCCTAAGCAGATAATTCAACTAGACAGTATGTTCAGTGTCGCCCGCGCTGCAGAACAAGGATTAGGTATTGCACTGATCCCATTACCCATCAGCCAAGCATGGTTCGATAATGGCACCCTTCTACCATTGTTTCCTCATCCACTTTATAGCCATGATCGCTATTACCTCATCCGCCACACCAATGAACAACAGCGACCAGAAGTGCAATTACTGATCGATTGGATCCTCAAAAGTTTCCATGATGAAAGTCATTAATAATTAGAGTGATAATGACTTTATTACACTGTTTATTATCGTTTCAATAGCTGTTCAGCGTATTGCCGAACGTCGTCTGGCACCATATCTTCTGTGAAGGAATAAATATCCGACCGAAGAAAATCCAACATTAATGTGGCACGATATTGAGCAGAATCATTCCAAGCTTCATGTTCAGCAGTATCATCAAATATTAAACATTTACCTTCTTCCCAATAACGGGTTTCGCTGGCAACACGAAGCCTGCAGTCAGGTGGCACCACTAATCCAAGATGTAAACGATATACATTATTGGCCCAACCGACATGTGGTGTTATATGCGTATGGGGGGCTAGTAGCGAAAAACCAGCGAGAGAAATGCCGCCGATGTTTTCAACGAGTTTCGCTGTTTGAGGGCATTTAACGCATGCACCTTCAACACGATTCCCAAGCGCATACAAGCCGAAGACACTCCAGCCTTGACCATGCATTTGTTGTTGAACCCATGGGTCAAACGAGTCATTTGGTAGTGCAAGAAATTCATCTCGAATTATTTCCCAATTAGCTTCAAGCTCTTTCACAAAAGAAAATTTAGAGGCTTCAATAAACATAATCATTAATCCTAAATATACTATTAGCATTATCAGCCACATTTTGGGCTAAAAATCAGTGATCATTGCCAATAGTTTCTGGCCGTCTTTAATTAAGTATCAATTATAATCCTACATGCCCTATCTTATTGATGTAAAGACATTAAAAATCTTAAGCAGTGCAGACGCAGACAGTATAAATAGACTTTGAATCATATCAATATGGCTTACACACTATCAGTATTAAATCCCTTGATACCGTTGAAGACTGTTTATAAAAGAATGTGTAAGTCGTTAAGGTTTCAGGTTCAATGAAAATTGTGGAGGTTAAAGAAAATCGTTGGATGACCATGTCATGAAACACATCGACGTTAATTGCCGCGGCCATTAATTAAACAAAACTATCACACCTCCCCATAAGTGAATTTTTTTAACCCATTAATGCGTTTTTTATCGTTTGTCGACGCTAGTCGTTTTGACTAAAGTTCACCTGTAGCGCGGCGCTACACAAACGTTTAAAGGAGCTACATCATGAAAAAGAGCATCGTTAATGGCCTAATTTGTGCCACATTAGTACTGACAGCATCGACAAGCGTAATGGCTGATGAGCAAGGTCAACAGATCAAAAGTAATGCCTACAAAATGGTATTAGTGGAAGATGTGCCTGGTGTTAACGCATTGCAGTCTGGTGATGTTGAAGCAGGCTTAACCGCTACTTTGTCTGCAAGTAAGTTCGCCGTGGATGACTATTCTCGCAACGTGAACTTATGCGCTGGATATGTGCAATTAGCTGATATGGAAAAAGCCCAAAAAGCCTGTAGTGCAGCCGTGAAAAGTGCTCGTACCCAAGTGGCGATTCCATCAATGACGGTTCGGGCTTATGCCTATAATAATCGTGGTGTAATGAAATTACTGAATAATGACAATTTAGGCGCATTAGCTGATTTTAAATATGCTGCAAAAGTCGATCACAGCGAGATATACCAACATAACGTTAAACGTTTAGAGGCAGCTTTAAACAATGCCCAAAACGGAATGATGTAATTGGACTCTGACCAAGAAACCGTCACGGTTGCCCTTTATCAGTCAACAATAAACCCCATAAAACAAATGAAATAGACAGGTCTATCGAGAAGATAACTGTCTATTTTTTTTACTCAGTGACAAACCTAGCTATAACCTTATTTCGATATGATAGAACCTGGCTAACTTCTATGGGTGATTTATGATGCAACATCAACATTTTTCTGTTTCCGCCCAATGGCGACTATGGCCATCGTGACGAATACTGCAAACAAGCCCCACAATTGTAACCATTTAGGCATTACCGCCGACCAACCAGCTCCTAATTGATTTAACTCGAGCATCCCCATAATCGCTGGAACAGCTGGAATAACTTGAGATGCTAATACCAATGGTTCTGGAATTAATGCAATCGGCCACACAAACCCTGACACAAATAAAATCGGCATCGACACCAGTAAATACAATTGGGTAGGTAATTCTCGACGATTAAATAAACTGCTAAGATAAATACCTAACGATCCCGTGGCTAATAGAAAGGGCAACATAAATAGCCCAACTTCAATCACCGTAGCCACCACGCTTACTTTGTACCAATAAAAACAAAAACCTAAATAGAAACTACTAAATAGCGCGTAAATCATCATAAACACACTTAACCGTGCAAGCACCAAGGTTACTGGACGTACTTGCTGCCAATAACCGGGTTTGCGCCATTGGCCTGCGCCCAAAATACCGGTGCCAATTAATAAGGTTTGATGCAGAATTAATAAAAATAATCCCGGCACCACATACGGTGTGTAACCTAAACTGGGGTTAAACGCTGGAACTGAATTAATATTAATAGAATTAACAGCTTGCTGGGCAAGTTGGGGGTTTTGGCCCCGAGCCAATAAACCAATTAACTGCACTTGTTTACTGGCATCTATACCGGCTGACACTAAGCCTTCTACTACGGCTGAATAAATCAGAAAGTAACTCGCATCGCCGCCGTAACTTAATGTTGCACCCTTGCCTAACAACAAATCGCGTCTAAAGTTAGCCGGAATAACCAGTAAGCCGTGAGCTTTACCTTGATCGATCCACATTTGTGCTTGCTCAATACTGCTTACCTTAGCGAGTATTTTTATCTTAGCACTGGCATCTGCGTGGCGAGTCACCAACCTACTGAGTGACGAATTATCGTGATCTACCACCACGACCTTTTGCTCTGTCGGCACCTGATTCAAATACGGTAACGGATACAGAACCGAGTAAAATAACACTCCACCAAATAGCGTCATCACAATCGCTTTGTCAGCCAATATAGCTTTGCATTCTGCTACGATTAATTGCCAGAAGTTCATCGGTTGACCTCCAGAGTAACCGGGTGACTAACATGACCCTGTGGCGGTATTTTCTGCGCGTGGCGGCCCAGCACATAAAGCAAAGGCAATAACAGTAAAAAGCCCCAATAAGAACTGATTTGAGTCAATACTTGCGGCAAGCCAACACCATAACTGACGACGCTGATATGAGAGTCTATATAGTGACTCGATGGCATCACCAACCGCCACCATTTAGCCAATAAGGGCATATCGTTTACGGGAAAGGTTATTCCCATAAACGCAAATGCTGGAGCAAATAATGCGGTACAGAAACTGACCGTGCGAGCACTGTCACGCATAATCATAAAAATAACCAACACTAACAACCACAATGCCATGAGCATGAATGCCTGTGCCAATAGCAATAACCATAGCGAACCCGACACGGGCAAAGCTAAATAGTGGTATAACCACACTAAAATAAAGCCACTATGAACGAGCATGATCGGACTATAAAATAACACTTTAACCCACACTTTTGGCCAAATGTTTCGGGCTAAATAATAGCGTTCACCTTGAGGAATAAGCTCCGCATTAACACTATTAACAAATACCAACATCGACAGTAATTGCCATAATGCAATCAATATAGGCGGGACTAAAAAACCAACATAGTTATTATTTCGGTTAAATAACGCCGTCGTTTGGTTACTAATAGGCGTTAAGCTCACATCAACGGTGGCTTTATTTGCGCCTTTAAGTAATAGGCTCTCCTTGCCAATTTGCGTTAACCCCTCTGCAAAGCTGAGTTGTAACTGGCTGGATAATAACTTACCTACTAACAAAAATTGGCTGTTATAGCGAATATCAATAGTGGGTTGTTTTGATGTGAGCAAATCTTTTCTGAGCTGGTAAGGTAAAATAACTAGCCCGTATACTTGCGCTTGACGCATAGCTTCAATCGCCGCAGCTTCATTGGCAAATGAACGTGGTGCAATTACGGCATTGGCCGATAATTGCCTTGTTAGCATGCGGCTAATTTGGCTGTTATCTAAGTCAACCACGGCAACAGGGAGCTGCCTTGGCAACCCCGCACTAAATAACCACCAAAGTGCGATCACGCTAATTAGCGGAATATAGCTCACCAAGGCAAGTTGCCATGGTGAATTCCACAACGCTTTACATTCTCGCCTGAATAAATGCCTCATCAGCAAGCCTTATTAATGTTCGGCAAGCTTGTCGGCACGAAACAATACCGACATACCAACTCGTAAATCGACAATCTTTTGCTTAGGTGTCAGTTCAACTTCAAAGGTACGCATATCAAAGTCATGGCCGCTCTCTGTCGAGCGCCAAGTGGCAAAATTACCCATAACACTAACGTGCGAAACGGTAAATTCAACTTGCTGCTGTAGTGCTGGAATATCTAACATGACGGTTTGATCTTGTTTAAATAGCTTCAACAAATCTTCTCGAACTTGTAATACGGCCCACGCATCACTCATATCAATAATGCTTACCACCGGAAAACCACTCGGCGCAAGCTCACCTGCTTGTAATAATACTTCACTCACCTCCGCTTTTTTAGGTGAGCGCATTTGGCTGTCGGCTAAAATGGCATTGACCTCGTTAACCGCACCTTCTGCCATACGAGTTTTTCCTGCGGCTGCGGCTTTAGTTTCAACCCGCGCGCCTTCATTTGCCATTTGATACATAGCGTAAGCTGCTTGCTCGGTATATTTAGCCGCTTGCCATTGGGTATAAGCTTCATCGCGCTTTTGCCGTGCGACAACACCTTCATCAAATAAGTTTTCAATTCGTTGGTAAGTTTTTAGGCTAAGTTCGGTTGCAGCCTTGGCTTTTAACCACTGTTCTTTAGCTGCGGTAACTTGTTGCTGCCTTGCGCCATTTTTAGCTTGTTGCTGCATAGCCGTTGCCGCTTCAAGGCCGCCTTGAGCCTGCAGTAACTTAGCATCTAATTCTGGGCTGCTGATGGCAAACAAAATATCATTCACATTGACTTGGTCGCCTTTGCGAACCAAAACTTGCTCAACTCGGCCAGGAACTTTAGACGAGATATTATATTCGCGAGCTTCTATTTGCCCTTGCAACACTGTCGGTTGAGGCGTAAAAGCTAGCATTACACCGTACCCTAACAATAATATAACTAGCACGAATGCGACCACTGCAATAATCTTGTTAGCCCGCATAAGCAGCCCCTTGAAGTTGAGTTCGGTTAATAAATTCATCTACTTGACCACTAATGGCCATCACTTTGGCATAGGCTTGCATATAACGATATTTTGCACCTAATTGCTGAGTTTTCACTGCAGTTAAGCTCAACTCGGCATCAATTCGGTCAATTGAAGTGGATAAGCCTTGGTTAAAGGACAACTCTCGCAATCGTAAATTCTCGGTCGCCAATGCTAATGACACATCCAGCGCATCCGCTTCTTCTTTAGCTTGCAGCATTTGCCGATAACTCTGATCAATCAACAAACTTAAATCTTGTTTGGTTTGTGCTTTGGTGTAACGCGCTTGCAGTAAAGCACTTTTCGCCGCGAGCACTTTTCCACTGCGACCATCACGGCTAATAAGCGGTATGCTCATACCAACACCCACCATCCAGTCCGGCTCTACTTGAGAAAATAAGCTGTCATCTTCATACAAGGTGTAGTTGCCGTATAAATACACAGTGGGGTAGTAACTGCCCTTTTCTAAGTCGACTAAACCATTAGCTTGAGCTTCTTTAGCTTCGAGTAGTTTTAACGCCGGATGCTGAGTTAATGTCAGCTGGCTAAGGCGGGGCAATGAAGGTTGTTGTTCGAGTAAAAACAGTGCCGAAATAGGATCGACCGACGGTATATGTAACATTCTCGCTAGCGCAATTTCGGTCATTTCGTATTGACGCTTGGTTTTGCCCCAGTTGACTTTGGCATTTTCTAATGCGACCTGGGCATTTAAGCGTTCAACTTTGGCTATTTGGCCTTGTTGTTCTAATTTTTGGGCATGACTCACATGCAAAGTCAACGAGTCCACCAGCTGCTTTTGGGTATCTACTAAGGTTTTTGTCACCGATACTGCGTAGTAGCGATCAACTAACTGAAGAAATAACTCACGCTGAGCTAGGGCAAACTCTTGTTCTCTCTCTGAAACTTGGGCAGCATGTATTCCTTGGGCTGCAGTAATTTTACCACCGGTATAAATGGGCCACATGGCTTGTAAACTGGCACGAAACACATCTTGTTCGGTAAAAGGAGTGACAAAGAGAGAGCCTGGGATTTCAGCTAATGCACTACTAAGAGCTGCTGGTAATGTACTTGTGTCGAGAGTCGCTAATGGATTTAAGTCACGTAAATCAAGTTCGATAGGTTTTTCGAGGCGAGTATAGCTGCCAGCAATATTAAGCGATGGGTAATTTAACGCATCACCAGCATCCTCTTCCGCTTTGGCGCGGTTGACTAGCTGAGCTTTAGCTTGAAGCTGATCACTCACTTGCGCCAATTGCTGCCAAGCATGACTAAAGGTAACGGGTTCAGCAAAAACACTAAGATGGACAAATAAAACACTGAAACACAGAGTAAAGTTCACTCGTCTGCGACAATATGTACTGATATGACGTTGTGCAACCATAAACACCTCTAGAGTTAATACTCTAATTCCTTGATGAATTATAACGTAATTCCGTTATTATCACAGCCACTAGATCATAACGTGCATATTCACTCACATAAGATAGTGATCACAGTGTAGATCACCATAACTCACTGAGCATAAACACTCAGTGAGTGACCAACACAGTAAAAGTTAGTGTTAAGCGGTACCACCAACCGTTAGGCGATCAATTTTTAGAGTAGGCTGACCCACACCAACGGGCACGCTTTGTCCGTCTTTACCGCACACGCCAACACCTTTATCTAAGGCTAAGTCATTACCTACCATTGAAATGAGTCCCATAGCTTCAGGGCCATTACCAATTAAGGTCGCGCCTTTAATCGCCTGAGTCACTTCACCGTCTTCAATCAAATAGGCTTCAGAAGCCGAGAACACAAACTTACCTGAAGTAATGTCGACCTGTCCGCCACCAAAGTTAGGCGCGTAAATGCCTTTTTTAACCGACTTAATAATGTCGGCTGGATTTGACTCACCTGCATTCATATAGGTATTGGTCATGCGCGGCATAGGTAAATGCGCATAAGATTCACGGCGACCGTTACCTGTAGGCTCTTGCCCCATTAAGCGGGCATTTAACTTGTCTTGCATGTAACCTTTTAAAATACCGTTCTCAATTAAGGTGGTTTTTTGGCTTGGCACGCCTTCATCATCGATGCTCAATGACCCGCGACGATTTTCTAAGGTGCCGTCATCCACGATGGTCACTAAGGTAGACGCCACCTGCTGGCCCATTTTACCGCTAAATGCACTGCTGCCTTTACGGTTAAAGTCGCCTTCTAAGCCATGGCCAACTGCCTCATGCAATAAAACACCAGGCCAACCATTACCTAACACCACGGTCATTTCACCGGCAGGTGCATCAATAGCGTGTACATTAACTTGAGCTTGGCGTACCGCTTCGCGGGCAAACTCAAAACTCTGTGGTAAGCCAGCTTCATCGGTGGCTAAAAAGGCGCTGTAATCGTGACGACCACCGCCACCAGCACTGCCACGTTCGCGCTTACCTTTGTCTTCTAAGATAACACTACAGTTAAAGCGCACTAATGGACGAATATCTGCTGCTAATGTGCCGTCACTGGCGGCTATCAATATTTCTTCATGTACGCCCGATAAACTTACGACGACTTGAATAATACGGCTGTCGAGGCTACGAATATAAGCATCGGCTTGCTTTAATAAATCGATTTTCTTCACTTCGTCCATAGCCGCTATTGGGTCAGCACTGTCATACAATTTATGGGCTGTTTGGCGCTTAAAAGCTTGTACTTTATGTTGCTCACCAGCACTGGCAATTCCGCGAGCAGCTTTTGCTGCTGCATCTAAAGCTGCTGGGGTGATTTCGTCAGCATAAGCAAAACCGGTTTTTTCGCCGGTAATAGCGCGCACACCTACTCCACGTTCAATGTGAAAGCTGCCTTCTTTTACAATGCCATCTTCTAATACCCAAGACTCATGACGACAAGCTTGGAAATACAGGTCTGAAAAATCGATATTGTGTTGATGAATGGTATTTAAGTAACCTTGCAGTCCATCTAAGGTTAATCCATCTTGCAATAAACTCTGCTCTACTTGGGTTAAAAATGGCATTAAAACTCTCTTTTTTAATTGGTAACGCGTACTGCGAATTTGGTTTCTGTCAGGCTCGTTCAGTGTTATTTCAACCAGTATTATTTAAGCCAGTATTATTTAAACCAGTGTTATTTAAACCAGTGTTATTTCAACTGCGGTTCTATAAATCGATTATGGCCTATCACTGGCATTTGTTGACGAATACGCCGTAGTTCCGTTAAATCGACTTTAGCTTGTACCCAGCCGCATTCAGTGGCTTGCTCTGCAATCACTCGGCCCCATGGGTCGACGATCATACTGTGACCCCATGTTTCTCGACTGCCCTGGTTATGTTGTCCCCATTGGCCCGCCCCCAACAAATAACATTGAGTTTCAATGGCTCGGGCTTGTAATAACACCTGCCAATGCGCTTCACCAGTGACTTTGGTAAAAGCAGAAGGTAACGCAATATAGTCTGCTCCCGCTAAACGCAACGCTCGAAACATATCGCCAAAACGGATATCGTAACAAACGGCTAAGCCGACTTTGCCAAAAGGGGTGTCTATAACACAAATGCTATCACCGGGATGAAAGGTATCACTTTCACGATAAGTCTTGGTGCCATCTGCCACCTCAACATCGAATAAATGCAGTTTATCGTAATGACCTAGGGTGACGCCATGATCATCAAAAAAATAACAGCGGCTAAAGACTCTACCATCATCAGCACGCATGGGAATGGTGCCGGCAATAAAATACACTTGGTATTGTTTTGCCATTGCAGCTAATGCATCTTTAAGCTCACTTTGATGCTCGTTGCCAGCATGTTCAAGTTGCTGGCTTTCATGGCCACCAAACAATAAACAACACTCGGGCAACACCACTAATTGCGCTTCATCGGCCTCGCGGGGTAAGTCTTTAAGCTGCGAGTCGACAAACGCGAGATTGGCTTTGACATCGCGACTGCTTTGACATTGTAATAAGCTGATTTGCATTTCTCACTCCTGGTAGCATAACGACATTAGTTGCTGGCTCGGCTAAAGTTTTGCGCATTCGATCAACTTCAGTGTCAGTCGCTGACGGTTGATTTACATCAGATAAACTATCGATACCAGGCATAAGTTGCGTGGATGGCGAACTTCTTGGTAGCGATTTATCTTCCGCTTCACGAGCGTTATCGCCACGCTGAACATCTGCCTCAACGTTATTTTCTGCTTTACTGTCTATGTTAGCTTTAGTTTCTACGTTAGCTGTAGTATCTAAGTTAGCTTTGGCTTTAGTTCCAATAGTCGTCTCTACACTGGTCTCGTCCGCTTGCGGTAAAATTGCTTTAGGTATTTCGATTTCTTTACTCTTACGCTCAAGCTCTTCTAGCTGCGGGTTGTCCATGGTACCGGTGACTCGGAAACGAATTTCAGAGATAACTTCAATAACCGGTTCTAACACTTTCGTTAGGGCAAACGCGCCTAAACCGAGGGTCCATGCACTCGTACTCAATAACACCACGGTTGGCACACTTGACGCAAGTTGCGGCACAAAACGAATGTCATAATTTAAGCTTTGGGTGGTTAAGTCGGTGTAGCCTCTTACTCGCATATTACCAGCAATAGCATCCATTTCAGAATCAGTGGTTTTAACCACTCCATTATCAATCGTCAAGTTACCGTTAAATGTATTGAAATATAAACCTTCGCCAAACACGTCCGAAAAATCTAACGATAATTTGCGCAACAACGAATCTAAACTAAATAACGAAAACACTCGGGCGCCTTTATCACTAATTTCCGATAAATGACCTTTGCCCAAATCAAACTTAAGTTGGCCATTTAAGGTGTCGAGGGCGAAGTGATAAGGTGCGCCTTGCCAAGATAACTGACCAGATAGGTCCAGTGGTGCATCTTGCAATCCCGGGTTTATTTTTAACATCGTCGATAAGTCATCAAACTTGTCAGCCTGTAAATTAACCTCAAACAGGGTTTTATCGATACCATTTTCAACAGACCATAAACCGTTGGCCTGTAATGCTACCGTCGGTTTTGTGATGGAAACAGTTTGAAATTGGTAGCCTTGTTTATGTGGTAAGCCTTGCAGCACTAAGTGACCTAGTGATAAATCATTAACGCTAAAGTCATCAACATCTACAGCTAAAGTGGGCAGATTCTCTAGCATCGACGTTGGCGCTAACTCAACGGTTTCAGGGCCACTCACTACCGGGAATAAATGCAGCTTTTTCGCGACCACTTTGATGCCTTGATCGCGCCAGTTAGGATAAAAATCGATACGTCCCTCAAACTGCTGCGAATCAGCGTCAACTCGCCACACATGTTCAGTGGGTTGAGCATCAAAATGCAATTTATCAAATGATTGCCCCAATACATTTAATTGAGCGATGTTGGCATGAATACCGACTAATTTAGGGAATGCGGGGGCTGTAGCTTCAATCGAAGAGGTGGCATTATGTTGTGCTGTAGCGCCAGGTAGCTCTGCAGCCGTTAAGATACGGTCGCGTACCGATGAGGTGATCACTTCAGGTTCTGCGGTGGCACTAAAGCGATTGATGAGCGGGAGCCACTGCGCTAAGTCGACTTTTGGCAAGTCTAAATGTAGATGTCCTTGTTGCTTATTTAAGTTATCACCTAGTCTAAAGTGGCGACCAATCATGACATCATAATAGGCAAGCTGACTGCCACTATCAGCATTAAATCCACCCCAAAACTCCAGATCATTGCCCAGTTTAATGCTCAATGATGATTGTTTGTTATCGCCAATAAGATCCGCACTTAGCTTTCTGGGCTCGTCTGCAGATTTTTGATAAGGCATCGGTAAATCCAATGACGTACCGATAAGATCGGAATTAGCAGAGACTTGTAAGCTGTAACCACTGGGGTCAAAAATCATGGTTAGCCCGCCGTTCCAGTCTAGCTGCCCATGGTACGTTTCCGTCATTGGGTTATGTAAACTGGCAGGCAGAGCATCAAGATCCCATTTGCCACGCATATCGACATTCAATGCTAAATTGCTGTTGTGTTTACCGGTCTTTACGCTAAACGTTAACGGCTGTTGAAATAATCTGGCCTTAATATTCTTACCTTCAATCAATTGATTTACAAAGCTCACTTGCCCTGACACAGCCTGTAAATCTAAACCAGGCGAGTTAATAAACACTGGGTTATTATCAAGTGTGACTTGGCCTTTAATCAATTGCTCACCCCCTTTATATAAGGGAATGGAAAGATCTAATGTGGTATTAATATTTCGCTGAATTTGCACCACATCTAACGTTGCCCCAACAGAACCCCGCAATGAAGAGGCATTAATCACTTTGGTGGCGGCTTGTGCATCGGTGGTGATATCTGCTTCTACTCTTAATAAAGATTCTTTACTAAGATGTGGAATAGAAACTCGCGCACCGTCCACCACCACGTTATCGAGTTTGCCCTGATCAATATGCAAATCCATCATGTCATTTTCAAATAATGCGGAAAGCGTGAGCGAGCTAACGGCAGGCCAATTTGGTTGGAATTTAAAGATGCCGCTATCAAGGGTAAAGCCAGCTTGAAATACTCCACTGCTATCTTGATAAGGATAATCGCCTAATGCACCATGCCAAACGACTTGTGCATCGTTTATATTCCCAGCCACTAAACCGTCATTTAGGTAGTTGATTAAATTGGGGCTCATCGCCATTAATGGAAAATACCGCCCAAGATGAGAGACATCATTAATAGTGACATGAGCAGCTAAACCCATATGTGTCTGCTGGGAAAACTCAAGATTCAAACCTGCTTGCAGGGCAATATCATCATTAATAAATTCAATATTAGGTACTGTTAAGCGTTGTTGTTCGACATTATAACGCCCCATAATTGGGCTGCCGCGCAGCACAATTGGTTGACCAAAATCACCGCTAAAATCGAGCGTATACTCCTGCTCTGGCAAGGCAAACTCGAGTTGATTATTGGCCCAGGTTAATTGAGCATCAATAGGGCTAATACCAGGCACTGACAGATAAGGTTGCCACTGTAATTGCTGTAACTCGACCTTGGCGATAAAGGGTTTGTCGTCCGGTTTATACAGCCTAATCGGCCCAATTAGCCCTTGAGGGTTGAGTTGTTGCCAAATATTCACTTGCTGCTTACCCAAATCGGGCACTAGCGGCAACATTGGGGTTAAGTTCGCTGGAATAATCTGGTTAGCGTAACCAAAAAAGTCACCCTCGCGAGTGCCAATTGCCAATGTCAATGATGGCCAAGTTTGATCATTGGTCGATAAATCTAAATCGTGGCTGTCTATTTTCCAACCATCGGGTTGTAGAGTCCATAGCAATGAACCTGAGTTAATTGCAAATTTTTGCTGGGTGTCTGCATCGTGCCATTGTAACCAGCTGGGTTTAAAAACCAATATGCCATCACGAATTTGACGATGAGCAAATGTCATCCACGCATCGAGGTTTATCACGCCTTGAAATTCAATATTATCAGTGTTTGTTTGAGCGGTATGCTGCCTTGACGCCCATTCACCTAGGTCTAATGAGTCTGCGGTAACATAAAGCTGGCCTGCTACAGTATCGGGTTGATAACCATCCCCTGTAAGGTCAATGCGTAATGTTAATTGCTCTTGCTCCGACTTAAGCTGATCGACGTGGATAATACCTTGCGCTTGGTGACGATTAGCCGTGTTTTGCCATAGCAGATTATCGATAAAAATCGGCTGATAAGCATGTTGTTTACTCACCAGTTGTAAAGACGCGTCGGTAATTGAAAAATGTCCCAGCTGTTCTAGTAACAGACCATATAACCAATCAAGATTAGCTTTATCGCCCACTGTAGCCTGGTCATCACTAGCCGCTAACTCATCAAGATTTAACGCCACTTTAACGCCATCAAATACTACCGTTTCAATCTGTGGGCTCAAGGTGAAAAGCGATTGCCAAAAATCGAGTTTGATATGCACATTTTCGCTGATAACGGTAATCGGTAAGTTATCTTGTGGCGGTAAGACTAAATTATTAACGGTAAGTGCTGGCCCAAAAGCTTGCCATTCTGCACTCAGTTTATCCATCTGCACATGCAATTGGTATTCACTTTCAAGATAATGGATTAACTCAGTACGTACTTCAGGAATATGGGGCAATAAACCACGAATAAGGCTCACAACCAGTGCAAAAAGCACCAGCGCGATAGCCAAAATTTGCCAACATAATCTGTTGATAGTTACTGCCTGAGTTGTCGACACTACATCATCACCACATCATATTTACTTTGAATGTATAACGGTTCATTTTGCAAACGAATACGCTTACCAATGTAGACTTCTAATTCTGCCAGCAAATGCGATTCATCACCACTAAAGCTCATATACACCGCCGGCGAGCAATACAGTAAAAACTCATCGGCTTTGTATGCTCGGTCTAAACGGATAATCTCTCGAAAAATTTCATAAGACACGGTTTCAATCGTTTTCATGGTGCCGGTGCCTTTACAGGAAGGGCATTCACCACACACCACATGCTCTAAACTTTCGCGAGTACGTTTACGGGTCATTTCCACTAAACCTAAGCCCGAAAAACCACTGACACTGGTTTTAACGCGATCTAACGCCAATGCTGCATTTAAGCTTTCTAGCACCCGCGCTTGGTGTTCCTTACTTAGCATATCGATAAAGTCGATAATGATAATCCCACCCAAATTGCGTAACCGTAGTTGCCTTGCAATTGCTTGAGTGGCTTCAAGATTAGTATTGAAAATGGTTTCTTCTAAGTTGCGATGGCCAACAAATGCGCCGGTATTGATGTCGACGGTAGTCATGGCTTCAGTTTGGTCAATAATTAAATAACCACCAGACTTAAGCTCAACTTTACGGCCCAAAGCCCGTTGAACTTCGTTTTCAACATCATACAATTCAAAGATAGGTGCGGGGCCGGCATAATGTTCAATTTTATCCGCAATTTCAGGCATAAACTCTTGCACAAACTGTTGCAGCTCTGCATAAGTTCGACGCGAATCGACTTGAATATGGTCAAGTTCGGTTCCGACAAAATCACGAATGATCCGCACTGGTAAGGCTAAGTCTTGATACAGTAAGGTGACGCCTTTACGCTTACGACGCTCGCTGACTTTAGCCCACACCCGGCGTAAAAAGGCCGCATCTTGAGCAAGTTCATCTTCACCCACATTTTCAGCCGCGGTACGAATAATAAAGCCGCCGTCATCATCAACATAAGGAAGAGTAATATTTTTAAGGCGTTGACGTTCGTCTTCAAGCTCAATACGTTGCGATACGCCAACATGACTAGAACCAGGCATAAAGACTAAATAACGTGAGGGTAAGGTAATGTCAGTCGTAAGGCGGGCGCCTTTGGTACCGAGTGGGTCTTTGACCACTTGCACCATAATGTCTTGCCCTTGACGCACGAGCTCAGCAATATCACGCACCACAAAGTTGCCTTTTTCGACATCGGCAACACATTCGGTATGAGGAACAATATCTGAGGCATGTAAGAAAGCAGCTTTATCTAAGCCAATATCAACAAACGCGGCTTGCATACCTGGGAGGACACGGCTGATTTTACCTTTGTAAATATTGCCGACCAAACCTCGCTTCATGCGACGTTCAATATGCACCTCTTGTAAAACACCATGCTCGACTAATGCAACACGCGCTTCTGTTGGCGTGACATTGATAAGTAATTCTGTGCCTTTTTTACGTTGTGCTTTTATGTTCATAAGCCACCAGTATTCGGGTCATGCTCCAATCGTAATATTGACAGCAGTTGTACCACCGTAGATGACCGATTAAAGCAAAGGTTAAGTTTGCTGCATCATGCAGGCTAATAATTCACGTGTTTCGACTAACGGCAAACCAACCACTGCAGAGTAACTGCCAGTAATCGATTTAACAAAACAACCACCCAGAGCTTGTATACCGTAAGCACCGGCTTTGTCCATCGGTTCACCTGAGGCAACATAAGCATCTATGTCTGCTGCAGACAATTCACAAAAACTCACTTGGGTACGGCATAGTCGGTTAAAGGTGTGTTCACCGTCTGTTAACGCTACCGCGGTCATCACTTCGTGAGTTTGACCGGATAATAATGCCAGCATACGTTTGGCATCATTTAAATCTGTTGGTTTACCTAATATCAGGCCATTTAACACCACTATCGTATCTGAACCCAGAACTTGAGGCTTAACCACATGACCGCTAAGCGCTAGACCCGCTTGGGCTTTTTCAAGTGCGAGACGACAGACATATTGCTCTGCCGTTTCAGTCAACAAAGGTGTTTCATCAATGTTGGGTGCGACAAGCTGAAACGAAAAATCGAGATGACTAAATCCCGCTTGCGCCAATAATTCTTTTCTTCTTGGTGATGTTGAAGCCAGTACCCATGCCATCGGTTATTTACCCTAATTAGTGTACATTAAAATCATACTCACTTTAGTGCGTAAGGATTAACGTACTTTATAATGGCGGCGCATATTGCGTAACACCCAAAACACCCACCACCAAATAAATAAACTCGAAATAGCGGGTAAAAACATGTCCACATTAAATGGGGCTGCGCCTACAACAACAAACTGCACCCAAAATATCACTGCATGATAAATACAAATAAAACAAGCAACTAGTAACGACTGTTGCCAGCGAGGATAGTTACGTAACTGTTGGCACAACAACACCACAATATAAATCACTAATGATAATGCTAATGAACGGATCCCTAGATGAGCGCCCAACAACACATCAAGCATCACCCCTAACAACCACGCAGTGAGAATACTGTAACGATGCGGTAGCGCCATGGCCCAATACATCATCACCATCAATAGCCAATCCGGTCGCCAGGCTTCTACCATTTTTGGCAACGGCATAATCTGAAACATCATCCCGATGAATAAGGTCAGCCATACCACTAAGCGACCATTTGCAATATGTGCGCTCATTGGTTTACCTCGCTTGTTACTGGTGTAGTGGTTGTTTCTACGGGTTGAGGTTGGGGCGCTGAAGAATTTGCAGTGGCAGCGGCTTTATCTGCCGCTTCTTTTATTAACTCTTGTACGTCATTAGGCAGCGTAAACGGTTTGGTTTCATCAGGCCAAATCAGTAACACGTATCGAATACGATCTAGCGCTGCCAAAGGCTGAGCATAAATTACGGCATAACTCTGGCCATCATCACGCGACACGCTAATAACGCGCGCGACAGGATACCCTTCAGGAAAACGATTACCCAGCCCTGAAGTGACTAATAAATCACCCACTATAATGTCAGTGCTTTTCGCCACATGACGTAGTTCAATTTGATCAATATCACCCATGCCATTCGCAATGGCCCGCACATCGTTACGGGTAACACGTACCGGAATACCATGAGTGGTATCTGACACCATCAATACTCGACTGGTAAACTCACTAACCTCCACCACCTGTCCCACAACGCCCTGGGCGTCAACCACAGGTTGACCAACATAAATGCCGGTTTGTGAACCATGATTTAATACCACAAATTGACGAAATGGGTCACTGGCAACTTCCATCACTTCAGCCACCATTTTACGAGAATCCATGTGCACAGGCGAACCGAGTAATGCACGTAAACGCTCATTTTCTTGGCGAACATGCTCAAAACGTTGTAAACGTTCTGACATAACCAGTTGTTGGCGTAACAGTTCTTTGTTTTGCAGTTCAAGCATATTGCGGGTGGCAAAAGCCTCGGCTGACCAGTCGAGCATCACCCCTGGTACATTGGCTAAATACTGTAGAGGACTTAATACTGAGGATAAAGATTGGCGTATTGGATCAAGGCGATTATTGGTCATAAGTAATGCCACCGACAAAATAATTGCCAGTGTCAATCTAAATTGACTCGAGACGCCACGAACGAAAATTGGTTTCATAAATTGTTCGCAACTTTGTTAACCCATAAAATGCCATTAACAAAGCCGCTCAGCAGTTGATAATTAGTTCTCTTCAGAGAACAAATCACCACCGTGCATATCAATCATTTCAAGAGCTTTACCACCACCACGAGCAACACAGGTCAGTGGATCGTCTGCGACCATAACTGGAATACCGGTTTCTTGCATTAATAAACGGTCTAGGTCACGAAGTAATGCACCACCGCCAGTTAATACCATGCCGCGCTCAGAAATATCTGACGCTAGCTCCGGTGGTGATTGCTCAAGGGCAACCATTACCGCGCTCACAATGCCAGATAATGGCTCTTGTAATGCTTCTAAGATTTCATTGCTGTTTAAGGTGAAACTTCTTGGTACACCTTCAGCAAGGTTACGACCGCGCACTTCAATTTCAAGTACTTCGTCACCAGGGTATGCGGTACCAATAGTATGTTTAATACGCTCAGCTGTTGCTTCACCAATTAAACTACCGTAGTTACGGCGAACATAATTGATAATGGCATCGTCAAACTTATCTCCACCGATACGCACTGATGAAGAATACACCACGCCATTCAATGAAATAATCGCCACTTCGGTCGTACCACCACCAATATCGACAACCATAGAACCGGTCGCTTCAGATACTGGTAAACCCGCACCAATCGCAGCAGCCATTGGCTCTTCGATTAGATAAACTTCACGAGCACCAGCGCCCATCGCTGATTCGCGAATAGCACGGCGTTCAACTTGAGTCGCGCCTACCGGAACACACACGAGTACGCGAGGACTAGGACGGAAGAAACTGTTGTTGTGCACTTGTTTGATAAAGTGCTGAAGCATTTTTTCGGTAACATAAAAATCGGCAATTACGCCGTCTTTCATTGGACGAATAGCTTGAATATTACCAGGCGTTCTGCCTAGCATTTGTTTTGCCTCTCTACCGACTGCAGCAACTGACTTTGGTCCATTGCTATTGCGTTCGCCGCGAATGGCAACCACTGAGGGTTCGTTCAACACGATGCCTTCATCGCGAACATAAATAAGAGTATTTGCCGTACCTAAATCGATGGATAGGTCGTTAGAAAAAATGCCGCGCAGCTTTTTGAACATGTATCAGGCCTGTATTCTGTGAAATCAGAAGAAGAAAAATCAGCTAACTTTATCAATGACACCCCCATTCTACAAGACCGAACAGGTTAACAATTGCTAATCTGACGTTTTTTTTTGTAAAAGTATCTAAAAAAATGCTAATCGGTCAAATTTAATCCTAAAAAGCGTAAAAGAGATGCTTTTTTATTCGGATCATTGACTAACCTCACGCCAATAAATGATCTTATCATGGCCTCGGTAGCGACCAAAGTACGCACTTGCTCTTGGCTCATAGAGCTGAGTCGGACTTACTTGGTCCCAATTCCAATACCACTTAAGCCAATCCTCGACTTGTAACGGTGCGGTCACTTGACCTCGATATGCGACAGAACCCGTGTTTTGCCATAATAAGGGGAGTTGGCCATTGTTCATCGTAACGTTCACGGCACTGTTGCCATCACTACGGGTAACGGTTTCACCAGAGGTTAATAATGGGTCGTATATTTCGCTACCATCAAGTAGATCGACTACTCGAGTACAGCTATCATTGACGTTAGTTATCCAGCCGCTACCATTCCAATATTGAGCATACGTTGGCATGCGTAAAATTTCATTTTCAGGGCCATAGGTATTATCCATCACCACTCTGCCATGACGAAAATCTTGAGTCGACAATTGTTTCGCATTGCAGGTGTTACTGTCAGCGCAAATAGCACTGCTGTCTGCACGCATATCAGGTGAGGCAATAAACGACACAGCTCCATCATTATCAAATGCTTGTACGCCAAGAGCTAACTGACTAAATGGTCCATCCACAGCCGGTGCCACGGTACGACGAAAATTTGCTTGATAAGATAATCCGACGTTTGCTTCACCTAAAGCCCAAGAACCAGCATTTATTGGTAAAGCACTTAATCTACCACTCAAATCTACACCATTATTGATGTTTTCACCCACAAGGTTTGCACTACCTTTAGCAAAGGCTCCTTGATAATTTTGGGTTACGTAAGTACCGGTATTCAAGGCACTTAATGTTAATGTCAAACCAAACGGTTGATCCATGTAGGTAAAGCTACCGCAAGATGGCAATACACTTGAACTGCTGACTAAAAATCGGTCTGGTATAAAACGACCTATATTAGGAGATGCGGCTAATGGAATGTCATAAAAACTCGACCCTAAATAGCTACTCGGTGGATTAGCGGTAAAGCTAAAGACGCCCACTTCGGTTACCGACTGAGATACGGTATTACTATTAGTGGTTTGGGCGACATGATTATATTTTTCTGCTCCCACCTCTCCTAGTACGCCGCCAGATGGGGCAACTAATTGATGGCCTAATGTTACCTCGTTATGGGCATAATTTGGCGTATTGATGTTATCGCAGTAATCAATATCAACGTCAGACTCCCAGGCTTTACCTTGAATAACTACGTTAAATGACTCGCCGGCTTTTTTGTATCGATTACAGCTACTATCTCCTGCAGAGCACTTAGCATTATTATCTTCAGGCATAACGCATAAGCCCACAGGGAAACTAACAAACTGATCTGAACCTAACATGATCAACCCCTGCTCATCGCCTGTGCCAGTATACTTTGCATCTAACTGTATTTTTCCGGCATCTGGATAGTTAACAATAATATCTGCTTTTCCTTCTGCATCGAATGCCAACGCAAGCGTAGTTGCAGTGCTACTCTGTTTACCTACCACGGTATTATTTACAGTCGATGACTGGCCATTAATTGGTGTATTTGGGGTGATATAAGAGCTCCAAAAGTCGACATTTTTAGTCATTTTAGAAAACAGAGGTACACACTGTTGAGTGATATCTGAGGTTTTCACTGCACTAATAGTAATTTTCTCGGTTGGTTTATTAGCCAACTTATCCGGCACAGCAAAAATAAACCCGCTGCTTGCAAAACTTAAAGTACAGCTTGCTGTATTTAACTCGCCCGAACCACTGCGGCACAGGGTATTACTGCCTGCTATGGTTAAAGGAACGGAAGATGTCACCCCAATAGTGGTTGGCGTAGTCACATTGTTGCGTAAAGCGACCGTTGTACTGCCATTTTCAAATTTCACTACATTGGTTTTATTACCGTCAACATACCAAGCGCCATTTGAATTAGGAGCAAGCGATAGATTAGCCTCTACAGGCTCAGTAAATAAATTACATACCGCATTTTTACAGGCTCTGACCGTCATAGTTTCGGCCTTACAGGTAAATGGCGAGCTCGTATAGTCAAACTCAAAATGATGAATTTGTTGACCGACCGGATTGGATTTAAGGGCACAAACCTTAAAGTTATCCATCTCATGATTATTATTGGAACCACCCGTGGATCCTGTAATTGATAGGTAAAAATCTTTAGGGACAGGAGCTTGCCCTGAGAAACTTAATGCATCAAAAGGAGCTATTAACGTTTCGTAATTATCCGTGATGCCATTATTCGTGGTATCTCGCAGCACTGACACCATGGCCTTCCCCGACACTCTTGAGTCAATAATGATTTTATATTTATGATTAGGCTGAGCACTGGATGTACTTCGAACGTCAATTTTAGGACTAATATCAGCACTAGTACCGATTAAATACCGATAACTTGTTGCTGCAGAACCACGAATTGCCACGGCTTGCCGCCTAAACCCGGGACCGCCATTTTTACCTTCGTTGGGGCTAGAAAAGTTACCGTATTCATCCAATGCTATACCCAACCAACCACCAGCAAAACCTGGAGTGCCATTATTACGCTGGGCATATCCCAAAGCACCACCAAAGCTGCCAGGTTGAGGGGTAATGCTTGCATCAGACAAAATAACGGCAATGCCATCAGCACCCGTCCCACTTTTGTCCGACCAAGCATAATAATCAAACTCCAGCTCAACTAAATTATTCGCAGCAGGGAATAATCGCTGATAAGTACTGGATGTCGCTTGATTACCGCTAGCAGAGGTAAAACGCAGACGCCCTTCCACTATTGTAGGCGGCAATGAAGAACCTAAGACCTTGAGCGCCCAATCATCACCAATATCAGAACGCGTAAATTCGTCACGAAAACAAATTAAGGTGTCTACTTTTTTCTCAAAAGCCACAAAACTGTAATGCTCCCAACGATGTTTGCGGTCGCTATCGCTAAAAGTATCTTCATCAACAACCATACTCACTTTATCGTTAGTCAACTGACAACGTCGAAGCCAGCCGCCATCGCCACCTAAACGGCTATTTTTACCCGCGACTAATATAGGGGCTCCCTTAAAACCAATTAAAGGCGTGGTATAACGACATTGCTCACTTACATCTTTAGTACCACTATCAGTAAACGTTTGTGCTTGACCAAAGTGATAATTAGTGTCGACACCATTTAAGGTCATAGTGCCGTTGCCTGATTCCAATACTAAATAGCCAATGGTTTCATTTTGTATTGGATTGTTGTTCAAATTACCAGGTTGGCATTGCCCACTGCTATAAACCTCAGAGGTATCTAACGCGAGTTGTAGCTCTGAACCGCTGGATGTTGATGTGCTAGTAAACCAACAATTATTATTTTGAGTTTGAATTTGGTTTAATACAACTTTGTTGTCTAGGGGTAAAGTAACTGACGTATAAGGGGAGTTCGAACCAATTAAAGCCTTATCGTAGTCAACTGAACCTGCGATTAACTTTGTATTGTTAGGTAAATCATAGGCACCAGCTGTTACCGCTATCCAATGCACTTCAGGCATTTCAGTCGATTTCACATAAGGGTTATCGGGTGATTCAGGTTCTTGTTGTGACCAAGTAAAACCTTGCTCAGAAACACTATCAATAAATACCGATGCCGGGCCATCACTGTCACTTTCTTCGGTGGTTGGCATTAAAAAAATTAAGGGGATGACGTCGGCGGGAAATGCCGCGTCAAATTTTACATATGTTGAGTCGTTACCAGACACAGTAGATTTACCATATTGGATATGAAATGTCGCAGCAGTCATATCGCACATACCATTAAAATTTGTATTACTAATGGGTTTAAAATCAACGCTACTGTTACCAGAAAGAGTCAAGGCGCCACCAGCCCCAAGTGCGCCAGAAATGCTACTATTGCCCGACATAGAAACAGAACCCGCCACATACACGATTGCATTAATATTAGTGTTGCCAGAAATGCTTAACGAACCTGCCACATAAATAATCAGGTTTTCTGGGGCCTCGTCTAAATTGATATTGGCGTTGTTCAAATTTAAGTTATTAAAATATAAACGCGCTGTGGTGCCCGTGGTTGAAATAACTGCTTTATTGCCAAAGTTACCATTATCGTAATCATAGTCTCCAGGCAGGAATTGATTACCACCATCTCTGTCACAGGTCGTTGAGCTGCAGTTTAAATCTGATAATGGAGAGGCTAAAATACCTGACGGTAACACTAACCCAAAAGGAGAATGGTTACCTGAAGCGGGGTCGGTAAATATGCTGTCGCATTGTGGCGCTGCAAAAACCTGCCAAGGTAATAACAGCCAACAAGCCAATAAAATAAAACCAAGATTATTGCGCACGGGCTTCTACCTCCACTTGGCGACTGACTCGCAAACATGTTGAACTGTTTGAGTTTCCTACACAGTTAGCTGTTTCGCATACCGCTAAACTATTAATTCGATATTGAACAACACTGCCAACGCTAGCGGTATTACAACTAATGGTGACACTACAATTATGGAATCCAACGGCGTTATTTGGCGGTGTCCATGTAGAGCTAACACTAGTACAAGTTGCCACAGTGCCACCAACCGGAAATAACTCAGCCAGCGCTGCATCGGCGCCACTATTAGCGCTAAATAAAGCTCGAGTGCCCCACACTTCCATATTTACAGATTCATCTGCATCACCGACAATACGAATTAAACTCGCGGCAAGTAAAAACATCACCGTTAGCACAAATACACCAATAATTAGTGCGCTACCTTGTTGAGAATGTTGGGTTAATTTCAGCTTAGGGAACATTCATCACCTGTACTTGATGTTGATATTGAAATGTTTCACCATTGACGCTAAATAGTGGCTGCAAATGCACTATAGCATTAGTCACCAGTGTCGATGGAGTCAAGATCACCGCGGGATTAACCGCTAAGGTATTAGTGATATTTTGTGCCATCAATACGCCATTGCCCATTGCAGCTGGTGCAGGCTGATTGACCTTATAACCATAGTTTTGGTACAGGCGCAGATCAACATTGCTAGCTGTATTAACAAAACAGTAGCTTAATGGGCTATCGGCAACAAACAAGCGTTTTAACGGTGAGGCCTCAGTAAAACGCACACTTTGAGTTAATGTAATGGTGAGTTGATCGCTTATTTCAGCCACACTCTGCACAATAAATCGTTTGGCGGTAGTCGCTTGAGGATTATAAATTTCGCTATTGGTTAAAGGATAAATTAACACTGACTGAGCAGCATTAATGGGACGAATACTTTTAATCGCGGTTATGGTATTTTGCGCAATTTGAGGCACAAACGGTGCTTCAAGATACGATGTGCTGGAGCTAATAGGCAGTAACTCCAAACACTGATAACTGCCATCGGTTGCGGTAAGTACCCGCATACTATTGGGCACTGCACGGCGAATATCTCGGGTCATCCGCTCGATACCAAAACGGCTTTGACTGAGCACTTGATCTACCGCACTTGATTCAACAAAAATACGAGTACCAAAAATCACAAAACTACTAATCCCAACAATAATAATCCCTAAGATTAAAATGACCGTCACCATTTCAATTAAGGTAAAGCCTGCAGCTTTCAATCCTCGTCGTAAAGGCATTAGTAGTTACTCCTTACCGCTTGGTAAGTGATCACTTCATTGGCAGGCGTTGTCACCGCTACTGTAATTAATTTTTGCGCTTTCGTTGCTGAGTCGAGATATGCCACAGTGACGTGCAACTGATAGCGAGGATAGGCTTGGACATAAGTTTGGCTTGAGTCGAGCATGTTATCGTCTTCATCCAAACCATTATAATCATCAACGTCGTTGAACGTGTCTCGGCTTTCACCGTCAGGCCCCAGAAATGGAGTACCATCGGCTGATAAAGTATAAGAACAAACTTCACCAGTCGGTGCATTACACGCTGGTACTCCGCCATTGGGATTAGTATTTTGATCATATCGCTTACCCCAAATTTCATTCATTACCGAATGAGCTAATTCTGCCGAACGCACTCTTTGTAATGTTGATGCTGCTCTATCCGCCTGGGGAAAAAGCATACTGGTGAGCATCACTATCGCAATGCCGATCACCATCATGCCAATAACAAGTTCGATTAAAGTAAAACCACGAGTAGATTGTGATAAACGATGAAATTGAATGTTACGGAGCATAAATATACCCCTCTGACTCTACCGCAATGGCTAAGGTTTCATCTGCCACCACATTAAAGCAATGGCCAGAACAAACCGGAGATAACATGCGACCTAAGCTGTCGAAGGTAATCGAAAACACTTGGCTAGCATTACTGGTTAAGGCGACATGAGCATTGCCGCTGAAGGTTTGTTGTTGCTCTATACGTACTTGGTTTGTACATAAGCTAGCGGCTCTTCCGCTAAAATGGCGTAACGTATAACCGCTTGATGTCACATCAATTTGATAACACTGATCGGTATTTTGAATGGCTTTAAGTTGGACCTGGCGTAACTCACTGATAAATTCACTGCGTAAACTGTAGGCACTAAAAGATGAATCAGACATCAAACGCGGCAACACCGCGACGGCAATAATAGCAATCACAATCATGGTGGTAACTAACTCAACCAAGGTAAACCCAAGCTGAATGTTGCGTTGTTGACTCACTGTAGTGACGCCCTCATTTGGCTCGATGAACATTTCGACATCTAAAAAGCTAAACCGTAATAATGTCATAGACTTATGCTAACGGGTTTAGTATGGCAAAAATGGATGATTTTATCTGCTTATTTTGCATCCAACAATACATTTCCTTAAATATACTATCGCTGGTTCTGTATCTTATTTTTAACAAAAACTCAAAAAAAAACCTGCCGCAGCAGGTTTTAACTGACGGTTATATTAGCACTCAGAGGTATCAGTAATAACTACATAATCAGGAATAACAGCTGCACTTGTTGCTTCTGTATATGTCAAAGTACAGGTGGTTGGTGCACCACGTTGATATATTACAGCTTTACCTGCACTTTCAGTAAGAATCCAATCATTTGTGCCTGTCGTGGCGGCTGCTGCAAGATCAAATTTCACATCTAAAGCCAATGCCAACTGCGCGGCAGTTGCTTGTAAATAGCCATATTGCGTTATAGCAGTAACTCCAGTTGCAAGTGTAACAGAAGATGGAGCACCTTTAGCTTTACCTTCTTCACCAGCTAAAGCCGCTTTTGAATAAACTAAAGTGTTTGCACCTTGAATGGCGCCTTTTAGTCCTTGTAATGCAGAAACACGTGCATCACCTTGCAAGTTGATAAACTTCGGCGCTGCCGTAACCGCTAAAATACCTAGAATAATGATCACAACCACTAATTCGATTAATGTAAAACCTTGTTGTTTTTGCATATTAAATAACCTCTATAGAAAATAAATGGGTAAACCAACATTACTGCGAACAGTGGTAAATCAAATTAGTTGTTTGTAAAAGATACGACCTGACCCGTACCTGCATTATATGTTACACCGTTAGCACCAACAGTGTCTAAATCAGGCGCAGGATCTGCTACACCCGACGTTTGATTTAGCGCTAAAGTAGCCACTTGGTGATAAACACACAAATCAAGACCAGTAACCGTTTGGCCATCAATACTGGTAGATGAACCGCCAACACCATTTTGCATTCTTACGGTATAACGATGATTACGAGCATCCTGATTGAACAGTACATTTCTAGGAGCATTTTGTAAAACTGAATCAAATACTTCCTGACATGTTTCGTTGGTCATTGAGGTAACATCAGTATTGGTTGTGCCAGTTGGAAAACCAAAACGTGTATCGAGTGATACACTAGTACCATCTAAAATAACATTGTTGTTACGACGACCATCAACTTCCCATTGTGCGCGAACAAAACTCACTGCTGTGGCTAAACCACCAGCAACACCATCAACGCTGGCGTCTTCAGCATCATCGGTCACATTTAAAAAACGTGGGATCGCTGTAGCGGCTAATAAACCGAGGATGACAATAACAATAACCAACTCGATCAATGAAAAACCTTGTTGTTTCAATTTCATAATAACTCACTCTTATCTATAGCGCCTACAACAGGAAATAATACTGATTAAGCTATAACTTCACTAATATTAGCAGCTTATTTAAAATTTAACACTAATGGTACAAACTTTATCCATCGCTCATTAAAAAAATAACTCTACCGGTTTGTAGCTGATAACTTAAACTGGCTGTATTGCCTGAATAGTAGCGGCAAATGTTCTCATCAGGCTGATAATCTACCGTAATATTTAACTCTTGAACATTAGTTGCCAATAAATGCCCCCACAGTTGTTCACAACCTTGGACATCATTAGTGTCAATGGTTGGCCAACCTTGATTAGACATAGCAATCCAATTATCGGTGCCAACCAAATCAACATCAGTATTAATAGCATCCATCTTACTCGGAGCATCTTTTGATACTGTATTGTCATCGCTAATCTTACTTGATGTCACATTCGATGCCATATGATGCCAGGACAACTGCATTTTATGAGGTCGGCCAGAAGCTAACCACTGACTACGCACCATAGCTAAGACATTCAAAAAACGATTATGTTCAAACTCTAAACCACGCCCACCTATGTTTGAGGTAGTATTGACATAACGTCCGCCAAAAATAGCCAGCAGCGTTAACACCACCACAATCGCAATAACTCGCCCATAGACTTTAAGCAGATCGCCATCCGCTTTTTGCTGGCTCAACATCTCGATACCCAATGATCTGTTTGCATTCTTTGTTGCATTCTTTGTTGCATTCTTTGCTAACCGCCTTTTACCACATTCAGCATATCCCACATAGGTAGATAAATACCCAGTGCCAATATCAATACAATGCCAGCAACAAATGCGATTAAAATAGGTTCGAGTTTTGCGGTGAGGTTTTTTAAATCATAATCCACCTCACCTTCATAAAAATCAGCGGCATCATTGAGCAGCTGATCTATTTGACCGGTTTCTTCACCCACGGCAACCATTTGCAATACTAATGGGGTAAACAATTGGCTGCTATTTGATACCCTTAGCATTGACTCACCAGATTCAATACCACGGCGCATACCCACAATTTTGTCATGCATATAAGCGTTATCGACCGCATCTGCGACCAAGCTTAATGCCTGTGTCATCGGAACGCCTGCACTGAGCATCATCGAAAAACAGCGACAATAACGTGACAAGGTTGAGCGCTCAATAATAGATCCAATAACAGGTATGTGCAGCTTCCATAAGTCCCATTGCCTCTCGCCCTTTTCAGAGTGATGCCAGTATCTAATCCCGACTATGATGCCGATTAATAGCACAATCATGTGAGGCCAAAAATTAACAAACAGATTAGACGTGCCAATTAAAATTTTTGTCGCCCATGGCAATTCAGCACCAAAACGAGAGAACATATCGGCAAATTTAGGGATCACCATAATGTTCAAAATAACCATCGCAATAGTAATCGCAATCAAGACAAACATCGGATAACGCATTGCGGCTTTAATCCGTCGACGGGTTTCTTGTTCTCGCTCGATATAACCAGACAACTGGATAAAAGCATCTTCCAGCTTACCGGTATTCTCACCAACATGGATCATCGAGACAAACAACGAATCAAATATATCTGGATGTTGATTCATTGCCGAAGATAACGGCCTTCCCGACGTCAGCTGCTCTGAAATATCATCTAAGGCTTTTTTCATTCGATCGGAATGGGTTGTTTCTGACAAGCCCGCTATGGCCCTTAAAATAGGAATACCTGAACGCGTTAACGAATACATTTGCCGACTAAAAATTTGTAACTCTTCCAGCGACACCTTGCTTTGAAATAAGCTCATCGAAAAAGATTGCTTAGTTTTCACTTCGCGCAATTCTAGCGGAATGATCCCGCGAGAAAGCAACGCATCGGCCGCCGCGCTTTCATTAGCAGACTCAAGCTGTGCACTGACCGCCTGCCCTTGTGAATTACGTCCTCGATATTGATATAGTGGCATTGTTATAACCCAATATCTTGTTGGCTAACAATATCTTCCGACAACGGCACTTTCGACTCACTAACGTCTTCAACCAGTTTTGACACCTCTTCCAGTGTTGTGGTGCCAAGGAATAAATACTCCATCGCAGAATGCGCAAGGGGAATAAAGTTAGGACTGCGCAGCGCTGCACGGGCAAAATCTTGCGGATTACCCGTTCGCATGGCATCAATCATATTTTCGTCGAGCTCGAGTATTTCAAAAATACCGATACGACCACGATAGCCCGAACCATTACAGGTTTGGCAACCGCTACCCACTTTAAACGTAGCGCTGCTAATATCTTTTTTCGTCACACTCGCAAGCCAGCTGCGTTCAGCTGCGGTTGGTTGATAATCTACGGCACAATTGTGACAAACGCGCCTAACAAGACGTTGAGCGATAATGACCCGCAGCGCACTAGCAACCAAATAACTCGCCGCGCCCATATCGAGTAATCGCAATGCACTGGTAACCGCATCATTTGTATGCAAAGTCGATAATACAAAGTGACCGGTTAATGCACCGCGTAAGCCAATTTCCACCGTTTCTTGGTCACGCATCTCTCCCACCATGATAATGTCAGGATCTTGGCGAAGCGTGGTACGCAGTACGTTAGAAAAGTCTAAACCAATCTTGTGGTTAACTTGTACTTGGTTAATGCGCGGTAATTGATACTCAACCGGGTCTTCTACGGTGATAATCTTTCTATCGGCAGTGTTCAGCTCACTTAAAATACCGTACAAGGTGGTCGTTTTACCACTACCGGTTGGCCCTGTAACTAGCAACATACCGTGGGGGCGTTTAATCTGTTTACGAATACGCGCCACAATATGCGGTGGCATACCGGTTTCATCTAACGTACGTAAACCTGTGGTCTGATCCAATAAACGCATCACCACCGACTCACCATGATAAATCGGCATGGTCGACATCCGCACATCGATTTTATGACCTTTTATTTCCATATGAAAACGGCCATCTTGTGGCATACGTTTTTCTGAAATATCCAGTCCAGCCATCAACTTAAGCCGTAATACTAAAGCAGAGGCGATATTAACTTCACTGAGAAGGTTTTCATGTAATTGGCCATCGATACGCTGACGGATCCGCAGCACTTTCTCGCCAGGCTCAATGTGAATATCTGACGCACGCATTTGCACCGCATCTTCAAAAATAGACTGTAATAGCTTCACCACGGTGGTTTCGTTATCACTGTCGCTTTGAGTCAAATTAGCCAAATCGAACATGTCATCTGCGGCATATTCTTCATCAAGCTTACCGGCAATTTCAGCAATTTGCCCGGTACGACGATAAAGGTTGTCAAACGCGTCGAGTAATTGTTGCTCTGGTGCCACCGCGATCATTAACTGCTTAGGGGCAACTAACACTTCAATATTATCAATAGCCTGCAAGTCAGCAGGGTCGCTCATAGCAACTAATACATGGTCGGAATGACTTTCCACCACTAAAGCTCGATAACGCCTCGCTTGTACTTCGGGGAGAATATTCACCACTTCATCGGCAATCGGACGACGACTAATATCGAGGTACGGTAAATTAAGCTGATGAGATAAAAATTTAAGTAACTGGTCTTCAGTAATACTGTTCAAATCAATTAAGGTGCGGCCGAGCTTTTTACCTGAATTACGCTGTTCCGCTAATGCTTGCTGTAATTGGGTGTCAGTAATAATCAGCTCTTGAACAAGAAGATCTCCTAACCGCATCTTTAACTTAGGCTTCATCGGTTTTCTCCTAGCTGATATAAACGCTTTTCAATAAATGTCATAGCTGAAGTTGATAACCCTTCATAGCTTAATGCTGATCGGTAAGCTTGTGCGGCTTGTGGATATTTTTGCTGGGAATCGAGCGCATAACCTAACCCCATCCACCAGCGAGATTGAGTTGACTCAGATACCAATAAGTTTCGGTAAGCCTCCTCCGCTAAAACAAAGTTTTTAGAGTTTTGTGCCAAATCGGTTTGTGCGATCCACTTATCACGAGCCCACGATGAGCTATCTGGGATCATCGCCACCGTTGTTAACGCTTCATCATAAGCTTTTATTGCAGTTTGAATTTGCGACAAAATCACATAAAACTCCCACTGTTGTGGAAACATACTGATTCCACTCTCGAGTAATCTCATTGCAGTCGTTGGATTATTTTGCGCAAAATAAATTTCGACTAATTGCTTACGGGCTTTATGTAAACTCGGTTGTAAAATAATGGCTTCTAAATAGTAACCCGCCGCATCGTCCAGACGTTGCGCTTGCTCAGCATCCATCGCTTTGCGATATTGCAATTGCGCCATTTGCGTCTTGGAAAGCACCACTTCATTGACGCTCATATCAACAGTTTTTGCTGCAGCAGATACTTCTGCGGGGACTTCTGCGGGTAAGAAGCGAGATGTTTGCGCTACGATTTGGCCTTGAGTTGATTCAGTATTAATCAGCGAAGCCATATTCTGTGAATTATTATCCACCGAACCACTTGGCTTCTCTGTGTCTACGGTTGAAGCTAGCACTGTTTGTTGGTTGACGCTTTCGTTATTAACGGCTGATGCAGTGCTCACTTTGGATGGATCAAGCTCGGATATGCGATCCGTTGGTTCAATCATCTCAGCAGTGATTTCTGGGGGGCTCGCTTGAATAGATGCTTGAGTTGATATTTGAGCTGCTGCTTGGGTTGGTGCTTCAGTTGAAATTTGAGCAAGCTTAGGTTCAGCAGCAACGACATTATCTTGTGGCTGACTCGCCAGCGATGACTGAATATCTTCGGTAACCGATGTATTGATAGCTGTTGGCTCATTGACCATTTGAATATTGGCTTGGCGATACATAGATACACCAAACCACAATGTAGGGATCAGGAGTATGGCAACAACAATAAGGCTAATAAATGGTGAGCGAGATTTAGCAACTGATTGATACTGAATTTGAGGACGCAAAAATTCACCCGCAGGTTGCACTGGTGGTTTGTCTGTTCCTGGTTGCTGACGCTGCTCTAAATCTTTCAGCATCTTGATAATCACACTCATTTAATCTCGCTTATTTGTGTCATCCATTCACCACAACAATTATCACCATTCAACCCAATAACCACCATCACTGTTACAAGCAACATAATTATCAGCATGCTGACACGGGAAAACCCTACTTTATGTTGTAAATTAATATCTTCTGTATCCGTTATCGCAGCTAGACAATGGCGAGATGTCACCTTTTTTTTACCTTGGCCATAACATAGCAATAAGCTCTTATGCGCCAATATATTCACTAAACGCGGGATACCTCGAGCAGCTTTGGCAATGCGTTTAATATCCGCGGTATTAAACAATTCAGGTCCTTGATAACCCGCTATAGCAAGTCGGTAACCAATATAAGCTTGTATCTCATCCCATGTTAATGGACGTAAGTCATAACTAAAGGTAATGCGTTGTCGTAATTGTCTAAACTTGGGTTGAGCTAAACGCTCATCTAATTCTGGTTGGCCAAACAACACCACTTGCAATAATTTACGACTTTCGGTCTCTAAATTAGTAAATAATCTTAACGCCTCAATACTGTCATCCGGTAATGATTGCGCTTCATCTAACACTAACACCACGTGAAAGCCCTGATGATTTAACGCTAACAAGCGCTCATGGATAAGCCTTGTCAATTGTTGTTGATCTAATTTGTTCGGTAACGCTAAACCGAGTTCGCCCGCTACGGCCAAACGTAATTCTTTAGGATTCAAATAGGGGTTAGGTAAGTAAGCGCAATGATATTGAGTCGGTAAGTCATTCAACAGCTTACGACACACTAAGGTTTTACCGGTACCCACTTCACCAGTGACTTTAATAAAACCTTCACCTGTCTGTAATGCGGTTTGCAGCACTTGCAACGCTTCCACATGCGGCGACAACCCAAAAAAGAAACTCGTATTTGGGGTAAGCGTAAAGGGCAATTGACTTAAGCCAAAGTGCTGCAAATACATAATTACTGGCTATCCCTTATCAATTTCAACCGCTATTTTTAATCGTCAATTCTCTACCGTCAACGGTCGCTATTTAGAAGGGTACCAACGTTCGATTAAATCTTGCGAACGCTTTAATTCATCCTTCCATGTGTCACCACCCACAACCGTTGGCTTCAACATAATAATCAATTCAGTTTTCTTTTTAGATTTAGTGCGACTGGTGAAGGCTTCGCCCAGAAAAGGAATATCACCTAATAAAGGTACTTTAGACACTGTTTCAATATTTTCGCTCTTCATCAAGCCACCAATCACCACTACATCACCAGAAGCGGCGCGGATAACGGTATCCGATTCACGGATCTCACTTTGTGCTAACGGTAATTCTAAGGTTGAATCACTGATTTTAATTTCTTTGGTTTGTGAGGTCACGTCAATCACCGAAGGATGGACATGCAATATTACGTTGCCATATTCATCAATCTGCGGGGTTACATCTAAGGCAATGCCTGAGAAAAATGGCGTCAGCTCAACCTGCGGCGTCGTTACCGGAGTGGCACCCGCTACGGTCGTTGAGGATACATCGGTGACAAAGTATTCGTCATTGCCGACTTTAATAACCGCTTTTTGATTATTAGAAGCGGTAACACGAGGGCTTGAAAGTACATCAACATCACCTTGGGTATCTAACAAGTTAATAATGGTACTGAAATCACTTCCGGTGAAATTAATCGAGGTTACACCGCCAATTGCAGACGTAATCGCATTACTTAACCCTTGTCCTGCTGAGGTACTGAAATCAACATTGGTACTGCCAGCATGACCTAAGACATTTTCCCACTGAATACCTTGCTGGTAACCATCGGATAAGGTCACTTCAATAATTTTCGCTTCCAAAATCACTTGGCGCTGTAGATGGCTTTCGGCTATTTGTAAGAAACTTCGAATTTGACGTAACTCATCAGGGAAAGCTCGAACGGTAACAAGCCCTGCTTGAGGGGTTACCACAACCTGTCGCCCGCCACCTGTTTCACCCATTATTGACATTAATGTGGCTTGTAATTCACCCCAAAAATCGGTCTTGGTCGTTGAACGAATAAACGTACCATTGGTATTGTCACTGCTGTTCGAATTTCCATTGCTACTGTTACTATTTGAACTATTACTACTGTTACTGCTGTTGCTATTACTATTGTTACTGCCATTACTTGAATTATTATTTTGGTCTGAAATCCGTCCTGAGCTGACGGAGGTTAATGACAACCCTTCACGTTGCATGTAGATATAATTCAAAGGGAAAGTTTCGGTTCGCATACCCGACGGAAACACACGTAAAATACGACCTTCTCGATTCACTTCGTAACCATAAATGTCTTCAACAACTTGAATGGCTTCTGACAAGGTTACCGCTTTTAAAGATAATGAAATTTTACCTTGTACATCTGGATGTACCGCGACACTCAATGGGGTGTCTTTTACTAAGCTGGGGAAAAAAACTCTGGCGTCAACTTCATTGGCTGATACATCAAAACGACGCTCGGCGGGCAATGCTCTTGCTGATTGGCTCAACACATTATTACCATTAAGCTCACGCTGAACATCTTCAGGCATTGCCGCTGGAGGAGGCGTAATGGCTTGACTCGCCTCAGCTTGTTGCCTTGACTCATTCAAGGCCGCTTTCGCTGTTTGTGGGTCGGGCCTATCTGTCGTTTGGCAAGCAACTAAGCACAGCGACATCAGAGGAGTAACATATCTAATCACATTCATTTTTATTCTTATCCTATCGCTCTGTTATCGACTGAAATAGTTGAAGTTTTCTTCCATCTGACAAGGTAACATAGTCCTTGTTAATCTTTGATACTCGTAATCCACTGCCACTAATAGCATCACCTACCGAAAGAATAATATTATTAATAACCGCATAAGTATTCTGGCCGTTAACAATACTGTTTAACACCAAAGATTGATTATCTGCTTTAGCTTGCACAGCAATAAAGCCCTGCCCCGGTAAGGTTGGATCTCGTAATGTTTGGGCGTTAGCAGCCGACATTAATAGCATCATTAGGCTGGATGCATACGCCATAGCATTAATCTTGTTTCGCAACACTGATAAAGTCCTTATTCACACTAAGTGTGTAAAGTTCTAATTCAACTAACGCATCGGGATGAGATTCAACACGGTAATCTAAACGCTTCCAATACAATTTATCGGGCATACTTTCCACCGCTTTAATAAACGCTAAAATAGAAAAGTAATCGCCTTGTAACGTCAACTTAATACCATGGCTGTAAAGATTAACTTTACTACCATCACCCACTTGCAATAAGGCTTTGGGCGCAATAGAGGCAAACGACATGAGCGAGACACCTTTCACATTACCCAGCAAGTTGGCTAATACTGTCGGCATATAATCCGCGGGAACCATATCAACCATTTGGTTGCTGAGGTCAGCATCAATCAATTGCATTTGCTCAGTAATCAACTGTAATCGTTGTTGATAATCTTGATTGGGATCGAGCTGTAAACGCTCTTCATAAAGCGCCACTTGTTGTAATGAAATCGAATTTTCTTGTTCGAGTCCCTTTAGCTGATTCTGAACACTTTGCTGTTGCTTCCACAATGACTCTAATGGCATAAACAGCAACATCCCAATGACAACGAATAAGGCTAACGTAATCAATATCCGCTCTCGTGGACTTAGCTCATTAAATTTTGACGACCACACCAGCCATTGTTGCTTCATTGTGCAAACTCCTTAGCAACGGGCTGGCTTATCAATTTAAACGCCAACGGCTGTGCTTCACCGCGATCCATTGTCATCGCTGAAAATGCATAACCCTTTAACGTTGAAGTGGTTTTTAATTTGTCTATCCACAATGGAATACTTTGAGGATTACGACCATAACCTTCAAACTCAATTCGCTGAGCGCTAGTGTTTTGTTGCTCAATAGTAATATGACTCAACCACACATTGCTATCAGCCACAGCAGCCAAGTCGGTCAACATTGGCGAGTAACCTTGACTTATCATGGTCTTGCGCTGACTTAGTTCATCTTTTAGTAGTTTTTTAAGATCTAAACGTTGTTGCTCAAGTTCAACCTTTGCTACCAAATCGGCATTAGGTTTACGTAAAGCAATTTGTTGTTCTAGTTGTGTCTTTTGGTCAGTTAATCGACTTTTTGTGCTGCTTGCCTGTTGATTTAACTTTTGCAACTCATCGGTATGCCACAACCCTACAACATAAAGTACAGCGCAACCTCCGGTGAAAAAAGCCAATGCCAGCATCATTCTTGCAAAGGTTAGCCTTTGCTTTTTCGGCAACAAATCTGTGGTATATAAATTAACACTGGTTTTTATCACACTTCACCTCGAGCTAATTCTTGCAACGCTAACTGCGCGAGTAAATTCGATACGCCATCGTGAGTAACCGCGACCACTTTTTGATTAAAGTTAGCACTAACGAGATTGGCCAATGATGAACTATCACCTTCAACCAAAATACTAATTGACCCAACTGGAGCTTGACGTAATTGGCTTTCAAAATAATCCATAGAACGTTGAATTTCTAAACTGAGGTTATCGGCTAAGCCTTGCTTTAATTCTTCTAAAGTCGCTTTATCTAGGTGGTTAAATCCTCTAACGCGACGCTGCATTAACACTTCACCCGCTTTAACAACTAACAACAACAATTCTTGCTGCGGCAAGTGAGCGACTAACATATGTGCCATATTATCGTGTGCTAAGACATGGCTTAATGCCAATTCCTCAATACTGATCCCAACAATATCTAATCCATTGGCATCACAAGCACTGGCCAATTGCATTAAAAATTGACGACTACTGACCACCACATTCACTTTTGAACTGGCAATAAAACTGGATTCGAAATAATCTAAATGAATATTCGTAACGGGCTCGGACACCATGTCTTTAACAGACCAAATCAACGCTTGAGTCACTTCACTAGGCTCAACATTGGGTTTTTCAACTTGTAATAATTGATAATACTGCTGCGACAGCACTAATTGCACCCGAACTCGGCCAAACTGACTCTTTAATGCTTCAAAGGCTTGAGACCAATTGTTTTTTTGTACTAAAAACTGGCTGATAACAGGCGCTGATTGACCTTGCTGTGGCTTACATACCCACAGGGAATTTCCGGCGATAAATACACCTACATTACCCATCAATTGCGATGTCTGCCAAAAGGCTAGTTTACTCAAAAAACCATTGTCCATTGCGTGGCCCATATTCGCTAACATATTAATTATTTAAGATTACTGATGATAAATATATCAGTAAAAATGACATTTTTAAGCCAATGTACAAGCATATAACATCAACATGATTCGATTACGCTGTATTGTCGTTTCTCAGTATTATTGCTCAAATCTAAAACGATGAAGCTTTGTTACTGATACGTTAACGCTATAACTGCTCATTAATATAGCGCATATAGATTGAACATAGAGTGCAATCTATTGATAAACAAGATCTAACTTAAACAAACATAGCATTATATGACTTAAACTTCAGATCTTTGCCCCAAAAAATCGCCTTGGGCTGCACTCACACCAAGAATTTTTAACGTTTGCCATTCTTCTAAACATTCAACGCCCTCTGCAATCACTTTCACTTCGGCTCTATAAAGGCCACCAATGAGACTACGTATAAATAATTGATTTTCTGAGCGTTGATCTACTCGGCGCACGATAGACCGATGTAATTTCACTAAATCAAAGTGATACTCCTGGATATAATGAGTACCCACAACTGATTGGCCAACATTATCTACCGCCAATTTTGCACCCATCTTTCTCAACATATCGAGAGTTTTAACTACCAAAGTATTTTTCTGATTTTTGACAATAATATCTTCAGAAACTTCAAAAATAAGTCGCGCAGCTAAAGGACGATGCTCTAATAATGTAGATTGTAACCAACGAACAAATGCCCTACTGGTCAAACTATCAAGGCTTAAGTTAATGCTGTAAGTTGACTCATTATCAGACATTAACCTGAAGAGCACTTGTTCCAGCACTTGCCTCTCAACCTGTGGCATTAATCCACACTTGTTAGCCATGGGAATGAACAATGTCGCGCGAACATCATTACCTTTTAAATCACGGGCGCGGCTGAATATTTCATAGTGCATAATTTGATTATCACTATCAATAATAGCTTGCTGTAAGGTAAAAAATCGTTTGGACACCAATGCATTTTCAATAAAACTACGCCAACGCACAGACCCTTTAGCGATTTCCTCATCTAACGCGCCTTTATCGTACATAAACCAGTTATTAACACGTTGCAGTTGCGCAGCTCGAAGTGCCATTTCGGCTTCTTCAATAAGCTGAACTTGTAAATCGCCAGCGTTAAAAAAAGCACAGCCTAAGTGTAAAAAGTTATCGGGATTACCAATGCCATAAAAAGGTAATGCAAGGCAGGTTTTGAGTATTCGTTGCGCTAACTGGTCGGCTTCTGCCAGTGATAATTGTGGCACTATGATGACTAATTGTGAGTAACTGCGGCGAGCAAAAATACTGTCCTCGTATTGAACGAGTGCGGCTGTAATGGCTTCCGTTGTTAATGACAGCATTGCCTTAACGCCGCTTTCACCGTATTGGTCTTCCACTAAGTCAACATCATCAAACTCAATTAACATTAATACACCATGAGCAACCATTTTCTGATTATGGCTTAATCCGTCGAGACGATTTTGAAAGAATATCGGGTTGCCAATCTGAGTTTGTTTATCAAGAAAAGTGTCTTTACGAATAAATTGATCTAAGCGGCCACGTTCTTTATGAGCATCATCCAACTCGGCCAGCAATTTGCTGATCGCACGATTGATCATCCGTGGTTTGCCATTTGTCGGCATATCGGCAGCTTGCTTTAAATGTCCTTCTAAAATGAGTTTACTTCGTTGAGCAAGTTGTTCAATGCCATCTAGCTCTCTGGAGTACCATCCATAACCAAAACGGACAAAAATTCCGATGCTGATAAAACCAATAACCAGAATAATAAGCTCGTGCCAGCCAAGATCATGTAAAGAAAATGGCGGCGGCATAATTAATGTCATGGATAATTGGCCATGGCTTAATTCGCTCTTATAGAGCGTTAAACTACTTTTAACGATACCGGCTTGATCACGATGAAATTGATAAACTAATTGGTTGTCTTGCGACAGAGAGAATTCAACCGCTTTATAAGCGGTCAATAGAGGGGGTAACCAGGTAGAAAATTGACGACTACCGTATTGTTGATAATCGTCGGCTAACATGGTTTCTAACTCGGCGACTTTTTGTTGCTGAAAAGTGTAGGTCAATTGGGTAAAGCCCATCACCGCACACAGTAAAAATACAAAAGCCACCGCAGCTAATGAAAGCAGCCAAAAACTGGTTAATTTTTTAGTAAGGATCTTGGTGAGTTTCATTTATCCGCTATCCTGCTGGATTTATTTATTTTATTAATGACTCCAATGTTATCCAGTATAACGATTGTGCTCTACAACTTCACTAATCGTTTTTAATCACGCTTATCTTAGGCCGTTAATAAAAGGGGCAAAAGCCCCTTTTATTAACGGCAGCAGGTTTATTATCCCTGTTCGGATGAAGAAACCTGATTAGGTATGCTTGCTTTCTACACTTTGTATTCAGTCGGTAATGTGGTGATTTTTGCCACCCCTGAATCGATAGCCGCTTGCGATACTGCGCGAGCTACCAGCGGCAGTAATCTTGGGTCCATAGGTTTAGGCAACACATATTGCGAACCAAAACTCAATGATGACACGTTAGGATAGGCCGCTAACACCTCGGCTGGCACAGGCTCTTTAGCGAGGTTAGCAATAGCATATACAGCAGCCAGCTTCATTTCGTCGTTAATGACCGCCGCGCGAACATCGAGTGCGCCTCGAAAAATAAACGGGAAGCACAATACATTGTTCACTTGATTTGGATAGTCACTACGACCAGTACCCATAATTAAGTCTTTACGGATATTATGAGCTAATTCAGGCTTAATTTCAGGATCAGGATTTGAACAGGCAAAGATCACCGGGTTAGGTGCCATTAACGCAATATCATCGGCAGCCAATAAATTTGCACCCGACAACCCTAAAAATACATCGGCATCTTTAATCACATCTTGTAGGGTGCGTTTATCGGTATTGTTGGCAAATAACGCTTTATATTCATTGAGATCTTCACGGCGCGTATGAATCACCCCTTGCCTGTCTAGCATATAAACATTTTCACGCAATGCGCCACATTTAACGATCATAGTCATACACGCAATCGCAGCAGCACCGGCACCTAAACAAACAAATATTGCATCATCAATTTTTTTACCTTGAATTTCCAGAGCATTCAACATGCCTGCTGCAGTAACAATAGCAGTGCCGTGTTGGTCGTCATGAAATACCGGAATATTGCATCGTTTAATCAGTTCTTGTTCAATTTCAAAACATTCAGGCGCCTTGATATCTTCTAAATTAATCCCGCCAAAGGTATCAGCAATAGATTCGACAGTATTAATAAAGTCTTCAGTTGTGCGGTGTTTCACTTCAATATCAATCGAATCAATATTCGCAAAACGTTTAAACAGAAGTGATTTGCCTTCCATAACCGGTTTTGACGCTAATGGTCCTAAATTGCCTAAACCTAAAATAGCGGTCCCGTTGGTAATAACCGCAACCGAATTGCCTTTATTGGTATACCGATAGGCATTTTCAGGATTAGAAGCGATCTCTCTAACAGGCTCTGCCACACCAGGACTATAGGCCAACGCTAGATCGTGGCTTGATTGAGCCGGTTTTGTCAGGCAAACAGCGGTTTTACCTGGTACTGGGAATTCATGATAATCGAGAGCTTGTTGACGAATATCTGACATTTTATATATCCTGAAATGCGCTATCTATGAAGGAAAGTATGATCCATAGTTCACTTTAACCGTGAACTTGCAGGCCATCTAAAATTTTAATAACAATACGCTAATGCAGGGATTATATACATCAAAAACTCAGTGATAGGAGGTGTTGTGAGTCAGAATAGAGGCTATGTTTTATAATTATAACTAATCGAACATGAATATATATAAATCAATAAGTTAAAAATGTAGGAAAATAACAAGATTTACGATAACAATCGGATATAGACGTCGATATTTGCAGTTTATTTTGTCTAAATAACAATAAAGCGAGGTTTGTGCTTTTTTGTATTGTTTACCACTAAAAAATTAGTTTTCGTTACAGCACAATACTGCTGTTGCCATATAAAAAACAAAAAAGGCGCCAAAGGCGCCTTATTCAAGTAAATTGCAATGCAATTACTTTTTACCAAGCATACCAAAACGCTTGTTGAACTTGTCAATACGACCACCAGTATCAACAACTTTCTGAGTACCAGTGTAGAATGGGTGACATGCACCACATACGTCCAAGTGTAGGTTTTTACCTGCAGTTGAGTTCACTTTGATGATGTTACCACAAGTACAAGTTGCAGTAATTTCAGCGTAATTTGGGTGAATACCTGTTTTCATTTTGGGCTACCTTAAATTGAAGGCCATGTCGCTCTCCCAACCCGAAGTTGAGCACCACATGCAGTTAATAACAATATGTTTTAGGCGCAAGATAATACAGTGTCTCTTATACACAAACAAGTAGAATTTCTAAGCGATACTACGATTGTCGATGTGTGCGCTCTAGAGTCTCATAGGTAATTTGTGCCTTAGATGAATTTTGATGTTGCTTTAACATCTCACTTGATGGGCACTGTAAACGGCTATCAGACATCAATAAGTAAATTTTACCATTGGCAAACGCATTAGGGTTTGCCTCATAAATCGCCAGCATTGCACCATATACACTGATTTGCCATTGTCGATAATAACGATCGGCAACTCGCCATAACGTGTCTTGAGGAAATTTATCCATTAAACAGGTTTTATCTTGCCCATAAGTCGGTATCGATGACTTGGCTATATTATTGATTGGCAATGGCTGAGGCGATATTTTCGTTTCATGAATAGCGGCCAATAACGCATTACTTTCAGATTTTTTACTGTCCATATCATTCACTGAACCATTCATTGATACTGACTGAGTGGCGAGAACAGGCACAGGTAATGTTGGCGCTAATAGTCCTTGAGACTTACCACGTTGACTGGCGACTAAATTGTCGAATGTGATTCTATCTACCGCGACATTTTGATAGCGCGAAAGCGTCTCCATTGATGGGCAGCGTAACGAGTGGCCTAATTGCAGTAGACTAATTTTATCTTGATAGAATGCAGAGGGATTCGTTTGATAAAGCGCAAGCATGGCGCCATAAATGTTTGAATTCCATTGCTTACGATAGCGAACCGCTATTTTCCATAACGTATCATTCGGTAACTGATTGATCTGGCAATCATTCAGATTTTTTTGCGTTGTAGCTACCTGAGGTATAACGCTGGCTTTACGACTTATAGGCGTAAGCATTGAAGTCGGTAATACCGAAGCTGACTTCATCGTTTTAATTGCTACTGGCTGGTATTGGCTCTGAACAATGGCTTGAGAGAATAAAGGGACAGGCGAATATTGTAGCCATTTAGCATTACGGTATTCGGAAACAATGAGTGCCGCATCTTTATCGCGGATTTTTTCGGTACCACTTAATACAAAGACATCACGATCACGCTGTTCAACCTCAAGTTTTTCTAACACAATATTATCTTGATAAATTTGGCGTAAATAAAATGTCAGCCGCGATAAATCATGGTGATCGGTTATAACATTCACGGTGAACTGAGGAGATTGTCCGCTTTCAAATGGAATAGTATCGATACTGATATGACTGACTTGTGCAATCACAGTTGAAATACTATCAACCGCCAATAATGCTAATATTGCTAGCACCTTAAAGCTTTTCATTAAATCAATCCTTTCGATTATAAACCGCTTCAGCACAGCGTAAAACACGCTGTAAAACCATGATGTTAAATACACGTATACACTGACAAATAAAATGTTCACGCAAAGCTCATCAGGCTATAATTTATTATTATTGTTTACTTTTTTAACCTTATCCTTGAGCTAAATCATAAGTATTAACACGGGCAACTATATAAACTAACATAAACAGCTGCAACTAATTACTGATAAACCAAAGTAAATACTCGATTAAGGACTACTTTTTATCACTAATTATGATCAGAAACCTTATTTAGCCGCATGCTTTGCTTCAATGACCTCAAAGACTTTCCTATCTACCGCTTTATTATTGTATTCAGCTAAAATAGCCTTCGATGGGCAATGCAACACAACATCTTTGAGTAATAAATGAATTTTTTGCTTTGAAAAAGCCACTAAGTTAGCCTCAAAAATGGCTAACATCGCACCATAAACACTGGTATGCCATTGCTCTTTGTAACGGTTCGCAATACGCCATAATGTATCACTATTATCTCGCTCAATTACACAGATTGCCTGATGAAAGGATTCGGCTGTGGATGGTTCTGATGTTTCTGATGGTTCTGATGGTTCTGGTACTGATGATGCCTGCTCTAGACGTCTGTCATCTTGTTGATGTTTTTTGGATGCTTTCCCACTAGTGGTGTCTTTTGCTACTGGCAGTACTCGAGACGTAACAACATTAGAAACTAAGGTGGCACGGTTAACTGAGTACGGGGCATCAAATAAGGCCATTACTGCTAACGTAACCGCTCCTTTCGCAGTATCTTCGGTAACGATTAACTGTGCATTTACATCACTGATGATATCAGTACCCTTAAGCTGCAATAAAAAACGATTAATACTCTGCACTGCTAACTTCTGCTGCACAACCTTATTGCCAGCCAAGCTGTCATCCAACTGGCGAATATAAAAACCTAACCGCGACGCATCATCATTTTGTGCCACGATATTGATCTTTAATTGCGGAAGATTATTCAATTCAAATTGACGACTATTGATACTGACATGATTCACTTGAGCCATTGGCGTAGCAATATAGCCCAATAATCCAAATACTAGAATGATGACCTCAATAAGTCCTTTACGCATATATGTTGCCCTATCTCTTTGATGACACTTAGAGGTAAACTGATCCGCAATCCACTATCGAATTGAAAAATGATGAAGCCTTATGCCCGTGTTTGTTGAAGTCGCCTTACCCGTCCCGTTACGCAGAAACTTTAGTTATCGTGTAAAAGACGAACAACAAGCGGGATTACAAATCGGTCTTCGAGTCAAAGTCCCTTTTGGTCCTCAACAACTCATCGGCTTAATTACTGCTATTACTGACAGCTGTGACTTAGCACCGCAACAAATAAAACCAGTCACAGCTGTACTAGATGATGCCCCATTGTTACCTGATTCGCTATATAAATTAACCCTCTGGGCCGCCCGATATTACTTTACTACCCAAGGACAAATGCTCAGCCAAGCGCTGCCTGTCGCACTAAGAAAAGGCCTCGAAGCGGCGCCGCAAGCGGTGGTTGAATATCATTTGAGCCCCGAAGGACGCAATGCTGATTCTAGCGTATTAAAACGTGCCCCGGCACAGAAAAAGCTGCACGAGTTATTACTGGCAAACCCCATCAGCCAAGATGAGTTCACCACCCAACAATTAAGCAAAGCGGCATTAAAAGCATTAGAACAAAAACAATGGATTGAACGGCAACAAAAAGTACTCAGCCATGATTTAAGCTGGCGCCAACAGCTTATTATGAATGAGTCACCTCATAAGCTTAATAAACAACAAGCCGTTGCAGTTTCAGTACTCACTCAACAGCAAGGGTTTCATTGCACCTTATTAGAAGGGATCACAGGCTCTGGCAAAACCGAAGTCTACCTCACCTTGCTTGAGACAATTTTAAAACAAGGTAAACAAGCACTGATCCTCGTGCCTGAAATTGGCTTAACACCGCAAACCATTAATCGCTTCAAACGCCGTTTTGAAGTCAATGTTGCCGTGATCCATTCCGGATTAACCGATAATCAACGCCTAGAAGCTTGGCGTCAGGCTCGTGTCGGTGAAGCGGCAATTATTATTGGTACTCGCTCAGCACTCTTTACCCCAATGGCTTATCCAGGGTTAATTATTCTTGATGAAGAGCATGACAGCAGCTTTAAGCAACAGGAAGGTGTGCGTTATCACGCGCGTGACTTGGCAGTAATGCGTGGGCATCTTGAAGATATTCAAGTGGTATTAGGCTCCGCAACGCCATCATTAGAAACCTTACAAAATGCGCTATCTGGCCGCTATCATCACTTGGAACTGAGTGAACGCGCTGGTGCTGCGCAAAAGGTTAAGCAAGGTATTGTCGATATTACCTCGCAACCATTAAAAGCGGGCATGTCGACATCATTAATTAATGAAATGCGTATGCACCTTGATGCGGGTAATCAGGTACTGCTATTTCTAAACCGCCGCGGCTTTGCCCCGGCCTTGCTTTGTCATGAATGTGGTCATTTACATGAGTGCGACCGTTGCGATGCTTTTTTTACCGTCCATCAAGGTCTAAACGAGATTTGTTGTCATCACTGTGGCAATCAATACGCTATCCCGCGCCAATGTCATCAATGTGGTAGCACCATGCTAATGGGCCACGGTTTGGGGACAGAGCAGCTAGAACAAGAATTAATTAAACTGTTTCCCAAATATCCGGTTGTCCGCATTGACCGAGACACCACCAGACGTAAAGGCTCCCTTGAACAGCAGCTCAAAGGGATTTACATGGGTAAATATAAAATTTTGGTCGGCACACAGATGCTCGCCAAAGGACATCACTTTCCAGATGTTACCCTTGTTGGCTTATTGGACGTCGATGGCGCATTGTTCAGTGCAGATTTTCGCGCACCTGAACGTTTTGGGCAGCTATACACCCAAGTGTCTGGCCGTGCTGGCCGTGCAGACAAACCCGGTAAAGTGCTACTGCAAACCCATCAAAGTGATAACCCCATTTTACGTGATTTATTGAAACGCGGTTATGGTGAGTTCGCTCGTACTCAGCTGAAAGAGCGCCAACAGGCACTATTACCACCCGCTTGGCACATGGTATTAATTCGAGCAGAAGCACATTTAGCCGAAGATGCTGATGCGTTTCTCGCCCGCACCAGCGAGCTATTACCACAAGATAAAGACTTTGAAATTATTGGCCCAATTCCGGCGCCACTTGATCGTAAAGCTGGAAAATATCGACGCCAATTAATACTGCAAGCTAAAAGTCGTCAGCGCTTGCAAACCGAATTCGAACGCGTATTAGCACTCATTGAACAAATACCTGAAAGTAAGCGTTGCCGTTGGAGTATCGATCGTGATCCACAGGATTTAATGTAACACAGCGGCATTTTTACTAAGCCAACGGACCCTATATCTGTCATAAACTTCGCTTAGGTTGATAATCAGCATAAAAAAACCAATATTTCCGTTAAAGCAGATAGCAATCACCCCCCATAAACGGCTAAAATATGCGGTTCCGTCATGTCATTCATTTAACGAATTAGTGCAAGCAAACGCCCATGAAATCACATATTGAATCTTTACTAGAACAAACCATCGAATCCTTCAAACAGCAAGGAATTGTGCCGGCTGATTTTCAAGCTCGCATTCAGGTCGATCGCACTAAAGATAAAAGTCATGGTGACTTAGCGACTAACCTTGCAATGATGCTGACTAAAGTTGCTAAAAAGAACCCGCGCGAATTAGCACAGCTTATTATTGATACCTTGCCAGCATCATCTTATGTGGCCAAAGTAGAAATTGCCGGACCAGGGTTTATTAACTTTTTCATTGATGACAATGCATTAGCTAATCAACTACAGCAAGCACTGACGAGCGACCATTTAGGAGTGGCTTTACCGACTAAGCAAACTATCGTTGTCGACTACTCTTCGCCAAACTTAGCCAAAGAAATGCACGTCGGCCACTTACGCTCAACCATCATTGGTGACAGCGTCGTGCGCGCACTCGAGTATTTAGGCCATAAGGTCATTCGCCAAAACCACGTCGGCGATTGGGGGACTCAGTTTGGTATGCTGCTGGCGTTAATGGAAGAGTTACGCGCAGCTAATGGCGAACAAGCCAAAATGGAATTGTCTGACTTAGAAAGTTTTTATCGTGCTGCTAAAGTACGTTTTGATGAGTCTACTGAATTTGCCACTCGCGCTCGTCAACTTGTCGTCGCGTTACAATCAGGTGATGAGTACTGCAATAAGCTATGGCGCGAATTTAACGACATCTCATTAAGCCATTGTCATGATGTATATAAGCGTTTAGGCGTTAGCTTAACCCGCGCAGATGTTCACGGCGAAAGTGCCTACAATGCAGACTTAGCCCAAGTGGTTAAAGATTTAGATGCCCAAGGCCTGTTAAGCGAAAGCAATGGCGCTAAAGTGGTATTCCAAGAAGCGTTTCGTAATAAAGAAGGCGAGCCTTTACCGGTTATTATTCAAAAAGCCGATGGTGGCTATTTATACGCCACCTCAGATCTTGCCGCCATGCGTTACCGCTCAAACGTATTAAAAGCCGATCGCGCCATGTACTTTGTCGATTTACGTCAAGCCTTGCACTTCCAGCAAGTGTTTAGCCTTGCCAAACTGGCTAAATTTGTTCGCCCTGAAATGTCGCTAGAGCACACAGGCTTTGGCACCATGAATGGTGAAGATGGTCGTCCATTTAAAACCCGTTCAGGCGGGGTGGTTAAGTTAGTCGATTTACTTGACGAAGCCGATGTTCGCGCTCTTGAACTGGTTCGCAGTAAAAATCCAGATATGGATGAAGCTACCCTCACTGAAATTGCTCGCGTAGTCGGTATCAGCTCAGTTAAGTATGCAGATCTGTCCAAGAACCGTACCAGTGATTATATTTTCAGTTTTGAGCAAATGCTTAGCTTTGAAGGTAATACTGCACCTTATCTTCTTTATGCCTATACCCGCGTGGCAGGTATTTTTAAACGTGCAACAGATATTGATCTTAGCCAAGCTAAGATTGTGCTCGAGCATGAAAAAGAAAAAGACTTAGGCACTAAACTGGCACAATTTGGTGAGGTGTTAACTCGCATGGCAGACAAAGGCTTACCGCATGTATTATGTGGTTACCTGTATGAGCTAGCGAGTGAGTTTTCGAGTTTTTATGAAGCTTGCCCAGTGCTTGCTGCCGAAACTGAAGCACAAAAGCAAAGCCGTTTATTGCTTGCACAATTAACCGCTAAAACCTTAAAAACGGGCTTGTCGCTACTTGGCATTGAAACCCTAGAGCGGATGTAATCATGAGTCGTGACTACGCAAATCGCAAACCTCGTGCGGGCGCAAAAGCCCGTGCGCCACAACGAAAAAAAGCACCTAAACGCTCTTTTCCTTACTTGGCTGTTTTTGTGATACTCACCTTAGTCATAGGTTTTGGTTATTTCTTATGGTCCATTAATGGCAGCTCCGACTCATCGGTCGTATCTGAGCCAGCTCAACAACCTAAAAAGAAAACGCTATCAACCGCGACCGTAGAAGCGCCAAAAAAAGTGGTCAAGAAAGATCCTAACGCACTGCCACCTAAGCCGCAGGAAGAATGGACTTATCTGGAAGAGCTTGAAAACAAGCAAGTGGAGATAGACTTACCTGAAACAGGTGTAGTGTCTAGTGGCATCTATCAAATGCAATGCGGATCGTTTAGGCAAGAGTCGCAAGCAAATGAAATGAAGGCCAGAATTGCCTTCCAAGGTGCTGAGGCACAAGTGCGCCGCAGCGAAGGTACCAATGGCGTGTGGTATCGCGTGGTATTAGGACCCTATCCGAACAAGCGCGATGCGGAACATAATCGTCATAAGATGCAGAACGCAGGGTTAAATGGCTGCATCATTTGGTTGTGGGAATAACGCTGCTCGTCTGATATTGCTGTATAAATCACTTTAGCCCTGTTCTCTGCAACAGGGCTTTTTATTGTCCATCGCTTGATATCTGTCATTTTGTCCCCATATCCATTTTATCAATCAACAATTGCATTCACCCTAATGACCCGTTGATGTATTAGTGAAGAGGATTTACCGTGACTACTATCGTATCCGTACGCCGCAATAATCAAGTTGTCATCGCTGGTGATGGCCAAGTGTCTCTAGGCAATACCGTGATGAAAGGTAATGCACGTAAAGTGCGCCGCCTATACCACAATAAAGTCTTAGCCGGTTTTGCTGGCGGTACTGCCGATGCATTTACTCTTTTTGAGCGTTTCGAAACCAAGCTCGAAATGCATCAAGGCCATTTATTAAAATCTGCCGTAGAGCTTGCCAAAGATTGGCGTAGCGACAAAATGCTGCGTAAGCTCGAAGCTATGCTGGTCGTAGCGGATACTGAAACATCATTAATTATTACCGGTAATGGCGACGTTGTTCAACCAGAATATGACTTAATTGCCATTGGTTCTGGCGGAAACTATGCTCATGCATCAGCTTTAGCATTACTGCAAAATACTGAGTTAAGCGCGGAAGAAATAGCAGAAAAATCACTGACGATTGCAGGCGATATTTGTGTATTCACCAACCAATTCAAAACTATCGAAAAGTTAGACTACTAATTCGAGCGTTAATAAAGGAACAGTTATGTCTGAAATGACTCCACGTGAAATTGTTCACGAACTAGATGCACATATCATTGGCCAACAAAATGCCAAACGCTCAGTAGCCGTTGCATTGCGAAATCGCTGGCGCCGGATGCAACTTGAGCCAGAACTTCGTCATGAAGTCACGCCAAAAAATATTTTAATGATTGGCCCAACAGGTGTCGGTAAAACTGAAATCGCCCGTCGTTTAGCCAAATTGGCTAACGCACCTTTTATCAAAGTTGAAGCGACAAAATTTACCGAAGTGGGTTATGTCGGTAAAGAAGTGGAACAAATCATCCGTGATTTAACCGACTCAGCAGTGAAAATGACTCGCGAACAGCAAATGAAAAAATGCCGTCATCGCGCCGAAGAAATGGCCGAAGAGCGTATTTTAGATGCCTTATTACCTAAGCCAAAAGATGACTGGGATACCGACAAAAAAGATGACTCTACCACCCGTCAGGTTTTCCGTAAAAAGCTGCGCGAAGGTCAATTAGACGACAAAGAAATTGAGATCGATGTTGCTGCGCCTCAAGTTGGTGTTGAAATCATGGCCCCTCCAGGCATGGAAGAAATGACCAATCAGTTACAGGGCTTATTTCAAAATCTTGGCCAAAGCACCTCTAAACGCAAAAAGCTTAAAATCAAAGATGCTTACAAGCAGTTGGTTGAAGATGAAGCGGCAAAGCTAGTCAATCAAGAAGACTTAAAAGAACAAGCCATCGAGCTGGTTGAGCAAAATGGTATTGTGTTTTTAGACGAAATCGACAAAATTTGTAAGCGCGGCGAAAGCTCAGGCCCAGATGTATCCCGTGAAGGTGTACAACGTGACCTACTGCCATTAGTGGAAGGCTGCACAGTTTCTACTAAACACGGCATGGTTAAAACCGACCACATTTTGTTTATTGCTTCTGGTGCATTCCAGATGTCTAAACCGTCTGATTTAATTCCAGAGCTTCAAGGCCGTTTACCGATTCGTGTTGAATTAGACGCCCTTACCGCTGCTGATTTTAAACGCATTCTAACAGAGCCATTTGCCTCACTCACTGAGCAACATGTCGCCCTGATGAACACCGAAGGCGTCACCATAGAGTTTACTGAATCAGGTATTGAGCGCATTGCAGAAGCGGCATGGCAAGTGAATGAGCGCACCGAAAACATTGGTGCACGCCGTTTACATACCGTGATGGAAAAATTGATGGAAGAGATTTCATACGAAGCTTCTGAAAAGTCGGGTTCTAAATTTGTCATTGACGCTGAATATGTCAATGACCACCTTGATACCTTGGTACAAGATGAAGATTTAAGCCGCTTTATTTTATAACCATTATTTGAATCAAGCGCCCTCCCATTTGGTTATTATTAATGGGAGGTCTCGTGACTTTTTGGTTTATGAATAAACATCACGAATGCAGGTTACAACAATAGGATTAACAGCAAAATCGCGTATGATGATAATCTGCGATTTAGCGTTAATCCTTTTTTTTATAGGTATTCCCATGACCCAATCAACGCCTACCGTCACCGGCATTAAGCTTAAGCGTCAATCTAAGTTACTCGAAGTGACCTTTGATAACGACCAAACTTACAACATCAGTTGTGAAATGCTCCGAGTCTTCTCACCATCGGCTGAAGTGCAACGTCATGGCGACCCAATATTAGTGACGCATAAGAAAGCCGTAAATATCAAAGCGCTCGAACCTGTTGGCCATTATGCAGTAAAAATTACCTTTGATGATGGTCATGATACTGGCTTGTATTCTTGGCAGGTGCTGCATAACTTGTGCAGTAATCAAACTGAATTATGGCAACAGTATTTAGCCCGATTGCGGGCAGAGAAAGGCTCACGAGAACCTCTGATTTCGATGAATATTAAGTATTCATGAATACGGTACGCTTTAACGATAGACGTTGATTTCAATACTATATTTGCATAACTTTACTCATCGCGATCAGCAATTGACACTCAAACGATTATGCTTAGTCATAGTCTTCACTCGTATCGAGGTGTGTATGAAACAGTCAATTCAATTTCCTATGATTAAAGTTATATTGGTCGGATTCGCTATTATCAGTTTAAGTGCTTGTGCCCCTCGTGCTCATCATGGACACGCAAAAGCGCCTACTAATAAAAAGACGGTAACTAAAGTGGTCGTTGTTAAACCAGCGGCATATCGCGTCGTTAATGTTAATAACGTTCATCAAAAGGATGTTGTTATCATTCGAAAACGTTAAATGACTCTACTATAAGTGCCAGCTATTTTGCTGGCATTGTTGAATGATGAACTTAGTTAACTCGTATTAACAATGGCCTGCAGCCACTAACGTCGTGGCGCTTCGCCCACACCAAACCAAGTGCTAAAGTTGCATTTCTGGCAATAAATTTAATCCAAATAAATCTCATTAACCTCGTCATCCCGGCAATGCTTTTGAGCCGGGATCCAGGTGTTTCGTTATGCTTAGCACTTATCCCTGATGGCATACGGCCACTAAGGTCGTAGCGCCTCGCCCAGGCCGGATTTTTCAAACTTCGTTTGAATTAAGATCGCAAGGTTCCACCCTGCACCGGCCAAAAGGGGATCAACAGCAATCCCCTCTTGGATCACCCCTGCCGTTCCGGCAACATTTTCGCTATTTAACCAAACAACAGCAGCGAAAAATTGCGACGGAAATTTATCCAGCTTTTGACCCCATTTTCGTGTTCTTCGGACTTATTCAAAAATGCTAACGCTTCAAATGGGGCGTCCCTTCCCCTCTAACGCTAAGCTCACATCCATGTGAGCTTCACGCTATTTTCTTCAACATCCTCAATAATATGAAACCTGAAAGAGTTTAATCAGTTCTAAACTTTAAATAACTGACAACCATAAATAACGTTAATCGAAGAGATAAAAATCACAGATTTAGATGAGTCTGCGAGTATCCAAAGCATGGAGGTTTTGGATACGTCCACATGGATGCTAATTTTTACATCAAGAGTCGGCGTCTCGTTGAATTATCTACACGATGACCTGCGACTGGCAATTGGTTAAATTGAATTTTTGGACTGCTATTTTAGAATCAACTTCAGGAATGGGGATGAAACCATAGATATCATAATTACTATAAACGTTATCCTTTAAGTACAACTATATTGTTCCATACTCGGAACAAGCATTCTATGCTGTGCGAAAGCACTTTTATATGTTTAAATTTGCCATCGGTAAACTCATAGGAAAAGGTGATATAAATGAAATTTAACCACAAGCTTACTCAGGCAAAACTGAGTGCTGTAACCTTATGCCTTGGGGTTTCATTTGGTATGTCTTTACTTATCGGAAGTACAGATCCTTTTATCGGTCTTATGTTGGGCATAATAACCATCGGAGTTTATATTATGATCTTATCGGGGAAATGGCATTCGAAGAACAAATAAATGATTTTACATCCCAAAAATGTCAGCATTTAATTTAACGTCGCTTGTCATCGGCTTCGGCCCATTTTTCAATAAAGAGTGAAAATGCTAACGCTTCCGATGGTACATCTGATATGGACAGATTCACGAATGCCGTGATGACAGGACAATAAATAACGACTTTTTTACAGTAAAAGATAGCCTGAATCTGATAACTAGAATGCCTTGAAGCACAAGGATGTACGTTAAAGGTCTGCCAGGCTGACGCATTCTGTTGTAAAGAGTCTTCAACATCCTTAAGCTTAATAGTATCAATTACCTGCAGCTGATATGTAAATGAATATCAACATTATTAAACTCACATCGTTATCCCAGATGATTTATTCCGACTATTATCTCCAAGATTGTTTATAAGGACCACATTTAAAGCTAGGTAGCGGCTGTGAGAATACCCGCTCTGAACATAAATTGTTATATTGTTGCCCTGCACACACCATTGATGTTATTTAGCATTAGCCTCATAAAATAAATCTAAAAAGTGACATTATCAAGCGATCGACTCTTCTACAGGCTTTTTAGAAATTGCTCTGTTTGTGCATTTGCAGGATAGTAATGCTCCATCAACAATTCCGAGGCAGTTATGTCTAACGGCGTACCAAATGAAGTCAATGTAGTTAAAAAGCGCAGCGTTTTACCAGAGACCACTATGTCTAAATAGATAAAAGGTTCAGTCGACACGATAAGTGTTTTATCCGCTAATAAATTCGCTACGCCAGGATATTGATATAAAGATTGGATCAATTCATCATGACGTTTAGGGGCGTATTGATTCTCCAGATTCAAGCGTTGTAAAGTGGTTTTAGCCACTTCCTGCCAGTTGGTCATCACATGACGTAAACCATTAGGGTGCATTAGCCAGTGAGCAATATTATCCAACCAGATACATTGCGGGTTTTCAGCCTCCATTAAGGCAATTAATTTATCAAAGCCTTTATTGCGGATCACGACATTCCAGTACCAATCAACCACAATAGCTGGGAATGGTTCATGTTTGGCGACTATAAGCTCAAGAATACTCGCCACTTCCACTTTTTTATTATCACTCAGTGGCGTACGTACATATTGTTCAGCAAAGCCTGCTAACGTGATCAGTTCATTACGGTTTCTTAAGGGCAAACTAAGTACTTCACACAAGTTCATGACCATTTCTTTACTGGGTTTGGCGCGACCCGTTTCAATAAAACTAATATGCTTAGTACTTACATTTGCTTCTAATGCTAAATCTAGTTGGCTCAAACGACGACTAGTACGCCAAAAGCGTAACTGCTGACCAAATTTATTCATGATGACCCTTGCTAACGTTTTATAGGACTATGTTACCGCGATTTAAATCAATGAACATTACCTCTGAGGTAATCGCTTTTATTACATGTAAATATCAATATAGTTTACACACACAACAAAGAGTAAAAGCGATGACTAATTTTAGAGTGGCATTGTTAATATCATGGATATTAATTATGAGCATAACGGCTTACGCTATCGTACAAGCCGGTCCTAATTGGCCCGCTATCTATTTTGGGGATTTATTTTTAGGTAATCCTTGGCGCCAGCAGTTTAATACTGATTTTTTAATTCACTTATTCATTTTATGTTCATGGGTGTTTTGGCGTGAAGAATCGAAACTGAAAGGGGCAATTTATGGATTTTTGAGCATTATTATGGGCGGTATGTTTGGCTTTATGTACATCCTTTATGCATCATATCAAGCAAAAGGAAATGTTAGTAAAATCCTGCTTGGTCACCATTGGCATAAGTTAAAGAAAGAAACATAACTGTATGTTTTGACAGGCTCACCGTAAATTATCTTATTGCTAAATATTACATTCTAACAAAGCAATATCTAATCCTACATAACTAAACACCAAATAAAAATGCCAGCATTTCTGCTGGCATTTTTGATCAACTGTTAACTCGTTTAAGCTTAAAGCGCGGCTTGGAAAATCACGCTGTCGGCTTTCTTAGTGTAAGAATCGATTTGGTCGAAGTTCAAGTAACGGTAAGTATCAGCTGCTGTTGCATCTAATTCTTTAGCGTATTCTTGATACTCTTCTGCTGAAGGTAAACGACCCAATAACGCTGCTACTGCTGCTAACTCAGCTGATGCTAAGTATACGTTTGCGCCAGTACCTAAACGGTTAGGGAAGTTACGTGTAGAAGTTGATACTACAGTAGCACCTTCTGCAACACGTGCTTGGTTACCCATACATAGAGAACAACCAGGTATCTCGATGCGGGCACCAACACGGCCGAAGATTGAGTAGTAACCTTCTTCAGTTAATTGATCGCGGTCCATCTTAGTTGGTGGTGCAATCCATAAACGAGTTGGTAGCGTAGTAGCAAACTTTTCTAACATCTTACCGGTAGCACGGAAGTGACCGATGTTAGTCATACAAGAACCAACAAACACTTCGTCAATCTTAGTTTGTGCAACGCTTGATAATAATACTGCATCATCAGGATCGTTTGGTGCACAAAGGATTGGTTCTTTGATGTCGTTTAAGTTGATTTCGATAATTTCAGCATATTCTGCATCTTTATCTGCTTCCATCAACTCTGGCTTGGCAATCCACTCTTGCATCGCAGTAATACGACGTTCAATCGTACGACGATCGCCATAACCTTCTGCAATCATCCACTTTAACATCACGATGTTAGAGGTTAGATATTCAATGATTGGTTCTTTGTCTAGCTTAATGCTACAACCTGCAGCTGAACGCTCAGCAGATGCATCAGATAATTCGAATGCTTGTTCAACTTTAAGTTTTTCAAGACCTTCGATTTCTAATACGCGGCCAGAGAAAGCGTTGATTTTGCCTTTCTTCTCAACCGTTAGCAGACCCATTTCAATGGCTTTTAATGGGATAGCATGGACTAAATCACGTAAGGTAATACCGGGTTGCATTTCGCCTTTAAAGCGCACTAGCACTGATTCAGGCATATCAAGAGGCATGACACCTGTTGCAGCAGCAAACGCCACTAAACCAGAACCGGCAGGGAACGAAATACCAATAGGGAAACGAGTATGTGAATCACCACCAGTACCTACGGTATCTGGTAGTAACATACGGTTTAACCACGAGTGAATAACCCCGTCACCTGGACGTAAAGCAACACCACCACGGTTCATAATGAAATCCGGTAGTGTGTGGTGAGTCGTTACATCAACTGGCTTTGGATAAGCGGCAGTGTGACAGAATGACTGCATGGTTAAATCAGCACTAAAGCCTAAACATGCTAAGTCTTTTAACTCATCACGTGTCATAGGGCCGGTAGTGTCTTGTGAACCTACAGAGGTCATCTTAGGTTCGCAGTATTGACCAGGACGAACACCTGATACGCCACACGCTTTACCAACCATTTTCTGAGCTAAAGTATAACCTTTATCAGAAGCGGCGATATCTTGTGGACGAACGAATACCTTCGATGCTTCAAGACCTAAGGTTTCACGCGCACGGTCAGTAAGGCCACGACCAATGATCAACGGAATACGACCACCAGCACGAACTTCATCTAACAATACTTCGGTTTTAAGCTCAAATGTAGAGATCACTTCATCAGTGCCGTGACGCTTAACTACACCTTCATAAGGGTAGATATCGATCACATCACCGGTCTCCATTTGATCAACGTTGAGTTCGATCGGTAATGCACCCGCATCTTCCATGGTGTTGAAGAAAATAGGCGCAATTTTGTTACCTAGACAGAAGCCACCAGCACGCTTGTTAGGCACAAAAGGAATGTCATCACCCATAAACCATAACACTGAGTTAGTGGCAGATTTACGTGAAGAACCCGTACCAACAACATCGCCAACGTAAACTAAAGGAAAACCTTTAGTTTTTAACGCTTCGATTTCTTTGATTGGGCCAACAACACCTGATTCATCAGGCACAATACCGTCACGCGCATTTTTTAGCATTGCTAATGCGTGTAATGGAATATCTGGACGAGACCATGCATCTGGCGCTGGAGACAAGTCATCAGTGTTGGTTTCACCAGACACTTTAAACACTGTTAATGATACTTTGTCAGCCAATTTTGGACGGTTTAAGAACCAGTCAGCATTGGCCCAAGCGTCGACAACTTGCTTAGCAAAGTCATTACCCGCTTGCATTTTTTCAACAACATCGTGGTATGAATCAAACATCAACAATGTATTTGAAAGTGCTTTAACAGATAGAGGTGCTAGTGCTGCATTATCTAGTTGGTCAATTAGCGGCTCAATGTTGTAACCGCCTTGCATGGTGCCAAGCAGTTTAACAGCGTGTTCTGCGCTTAAGATAGGAGATGACACAGTGCCTTTAGCGACTGCATCAAGGAAAGCGGCTTTAACGTAAGCAGCTTCGTCTACTCCTGGTGGAATACGATTTTCGAGCAAGTCGAGGATGAACGCCTCTTCACCTGCTGGTGGTGTTTCAAATAACTTAACCAGTTCAGCCACTTGTTGTGCATTTAATGGCTTAGGGACTACGCCCTCTGCAGCACGTTCTGCGACGTGTTTACGATATGCTTCTAGCACGGCAACATTCCTCTTTGTTTGGCGCCTAACGGCGAAACTCAGCGCCACTATGGTTACGCTGATAATTCCACTGGTTCGGGCTTGAAATCCGACCTCCAGTATACTACAGCTTTATAAAAGTATGAATCAGCTCACACTCTCAGAGGTATGAAATCAACGCGATTTATCAACCTAAAAATCAATTTAGCGCTAAGTTGAATAAAATAAAATTAGACAATAGTTTGAAACAGACGGAAAAACATTTAAATACATTAACTTATACAGCACCCACTGATTAAACTATATACAAAAAGATATCCCCTTTTTTAGATGAAATATTTTTTAAAAAGTGTGTTTTGATTGTGTCTAATCAACAACAACGTAATAATTAACACTTTACGTTGTGCCGTTTATGGAGTCAGTATTGTGTCAAACCAAATAAAAGCCGTTATTTTTGATATGGATGGAATTTTAATCGATTCCGAACCGGCTTGGCAGTTAGCCGAGCTGACGGTGCTAAATAGCTTTGGGCTTAACCTCAGTCTTGAAGAAGTAGAACAAACCACAGGCTTGCGTATTGATCATGTTGTTAGCTATTGGCACCAACGTTTTCCGTGGCCGAATTACGACAATACAGCTACAGCGAATACCATCGTTAATGAAGTGGTAAGCCAAATAAAAGCCAATGGTGAACCGATGCGAGGCGTTATTGAGTCGCTAGAGGCGTGCAAACGTTTAGGGCTTAAAATAGGGTTAGCCACCTCGTCATCGTCATTAATTATTGAAGCCGTGCTGCGTAAACTCGATATTGGCCATTATTTTGATGCGATTGAGTCAGCTGAAAATCTCGATTATGGTAAACCACATCCTGAGGTATATTTAAATTGTGCTAAAGGGTTGGGCATCGCACCGGGACAATGTATCGCAATTGAAGATTCGTTTAATGGCTTAATCGCCGCGCGGGCAGCCAGTATGCAAACCGTGGCAATTCCTGCGCCTCACACTGCTACACAAGCTAAATGGGTGATTGCCCATCATCAGCTAGCTCACGCAGGATTATTACCCGCGCTGCTAGAGGCCTAGGCCGCTACGCGGATAGTCCGCTGCGCTTCTAGAGCGGACTTCGTCCTGCTAGGGACAGCTTCGCTGCGAGGACGATAACAAGCGATAACAGCGAACGCTGCGCTCACGGATAGGGCACTCTAGGCTTTTGGCTCGATTGTTATCTCTCATCATCGCTTGCCACCGCTCGTCACCAAGATTTTATAGCCTCTAGCCGCGTAGCGCTCTAGCCACTAGGCTTTTAGCTCGATTGTTATCTCTCGTCATCGCTTGCCACCGCTCGTCACCAAGATTTTATAGCCTCTAGCAGCGAAGCGCTCTAGCCACTAGGCTTTTAGCTCGATTGTTATCTCTCGTCATCGCTTGCCACCGCTCGTCACCAAGATTTTA
>NZ_JBEOPN010000009.1:0-145031 GCF_040310085.1 Shewanella sp. S1-58-MNA-CIBAN-0166
TTATTCATACGCCCTCTGCATGATTAAATCCTTCTTGGTCGAAAGATCTGATCGTAAAGAGGGCGTTTAGTTCAATTCTTATCCCGAGTTCAGGTTAATTAACGATAATCCAAGCAAGCACTGCCTAGAGCCTTTGTTTTCATCTGAATGAGCGTGATAAACTGCCCATCCACATGTTTGGAGTTTTTATGTCTTTTGCAGATTTATCGTTACATCCCATATTGATTAACCGCCTAGCTGAATTAAAATATCAGCAACCTACGCCAATCCAACTACAGGCTATTCCGGTTATTTTAAGCGGTAAAGACGTGATGGCGGGGGCGCAAACGGGCACCGGGAAAACGGCTGCATTTGCATTACCGTTACTGCATCAACTATTGACTCATAGAGATGCTCTAGTCGCTCAGCCAGATACTCAACATATTCATTTAACCCCTATTACCGCGCTTGTATTGGTCCCAACTCGAGAGTTAGCCCAGCAAGTGCACAGTAGTATTGAGCAATATGCTTATGGCAGTTCAGTCACTAGCGTGATGGTTTATGGCGGGGTTAGCATTGGTGAACAAATCCGCCTGTTAGCCAATGGCACAAATATTTTGGTGGCGACTCCAGGGCGGTTATTAGACTTGTTACGTAAGCGTGCGTTGTCATTGTCGCAATTAACTCATTTGGTATTTGATGAAGCCGATCGCATGCTGGACATGGGCTTTAAAGATGAAATTGTCGAGGTGCTTAAGCGTTTACCAAGTACACGACAAACATTACTATTTTCAGCCACCTTAGATGACCGTATGCTCAGTTTTAGCCGACGCTTATTACGCTCACCACAAGTGATTGAAGTGGCTCAGCGAAATACCACCGCCAGCAGTATTGTTGAGCGAGTGTTTAATGTCGACGCTAACCGAAAATGCGCCATGCTGTGTCATTTAATCAGCCAAGAAGGTTGGCAGCAAAGCTTAATATTTAGCCGCACCAAACAAGGTACTGATGCACTGGTAAAGCAAATGAATCAAGCTGGTGTAGCGGCTGAAGCATTTCATGCTGACTTATCTCAAGCAGTACGTGAACAAGTATTATCGGCATTTAAAGCCGGTGATGTGGCCGCGTTAGTCGCCACCGATGTGGCTGCTAGAGGGTTAGATATTAACGAGTTGAATTATGTCGTTAATATGGAGTTACCGTTTCAAGTTGAAGACTACGTACACCGAATAGGCCGCACAGGCAGAGCAGGTAAAGCTGGGCAAGCTATTACATTATTAAGCATCGATGACGAGCCATTATTAACTAAACTAGAAGCCTTTTTAGACCGACGTTTACCACAGCAATGGCTGGCAGGTTTTGAGCCAGACCTTGATTTAATTGCTCCAGTTACCCGTAAAACAACCAAATCTGCATTAAAACAACAAGCACGTAAAAAGGCATTAGCGGCATCTTCACGCGGTAAAAAACGCTAACATGAGTTTTATATTGATTCCATCACACATGACAGTGTGGTGAGTGTCTTTTTACTGCCACATTAATGTCATCTAGTTTGAACCGAGTTGTCACATTAGACGCTTATCTTAACTGACAAATAATTATACCTATATTTGATCCGTTATTTTCAGAGCATATCTAAGGACAATTTATGAGCAAGGCGACATTTGATCCAACTCGTTTTAACAACAGTAAAAATACCCCCTTCAATGAAGTGATGGATAATCATCTATCACGTCGTAATTTTGTTAAGCGTGGTTTAGGCCTTAGTGCTATGACGGCGTTTGGTGGCTTCGGATTAAGTGCTTGTGGCTCTGACAATGACACCGTTGCAGAAACGCCAACAACGCCGACCACGCCAACAGCACCAACAAAAAGTTCTGCAGTATTAGGTTTTGAGTCTATTGCCGGTTCTAAAACCGATGCAGTTGCGGTAGCTGCTGGTTATTCAGCTTATGTGTTAGCACCTTGGGGAACACCCTTAAATTCGAAAGCTGCAGCGTGGAAAGCCGATGGCAGTAATACTGCTATCGATCAGGAAAACTCAGTAGGTATGCATCATGATGGTATGCATTTCTTCCCGTTGAATGATTCGGCAGATGACGGTTTATTGTGTATTAACCACGAATACATTGACCAGGATGCTTTACATCCAACAGGCCCAACGTTTGATGCTGATGGTAAGCGCACATTAATTGATGAAATTCGCAAAGAAATCAACGCCCATGGTATTTCAGTTGTACGTATTAAATTAGTTTCTGGACGATGGCAAGTGGTCGAAAACGACAGCCATAACCGTCGTTTTACTGGTGCAACCGTGATGGATATTGCTGGCCCACTAGCGTACAGCTCATACCTTGAAACGCGTTATTCGCCCGATGGCAGCCAAGCGCGCGGTACCTTAAATAACTGTGGTAATGGTTATACGCCTTGGGGCACTTATTTAACATGTGAAGAAAACTGGCCTGGTTACTTTGTTAATAAAGGCACCTTAACGCAAGAGCAAACCCGCATTGGTATTTCGACTTCTGACACTCGTTATGGCTGGAGCCATTTAGCCGGTGATGACGATGAGCGTTTAGACGAATTTGCTCGTTTTGATGTGACGCCAACCGGCTCAAGTGCGACTAATGATTACCGTAACGAAGCCAATGGCCATGGTTATATTGTTGAAATTGATCCATACAATCCCAACTCGCGCGCCATTAAGCGTACTGCATTAGGTCGCTTCCGCCACGAGGGTTGTGCCTTTGGTAAACTTGAAGAAGGCAAACCAATCACATTTTATTCAGGCCACGATTCACGTTTTGAATATCTGTATAAGTTTGTTTCTGACGCAGCATGGGATCCAGCAGATGCTAACAGTACTAACCGCTTAACAGTTGGCGATAAGTACATGAATGCCGGAACCTTATATGCGGCTAAGTTTACCGAAGACGGTGTCGGTGAATGGTTACCGCTAACGTTAGATGGGGTGACTGCCGACGGAAGCACGCTTGCGAGCAGCTTTGACTCACAAGCCGCGATTATATTAAATACCGCTGGCGCTGCTGATTTAGTGGGAGCTACACCAATGGATCGCCCAGAATGGACAACAGTCGATCCATTTACAGGTACGGTATACCTAACGTTAACCAACAACAGTAAGCGTACCGACAGCACCAACCCTGCTAACCCACGTTTAAATAACAACTTTGGTCATATTATCCGTTGGGATGAAGGTGATGCAGCAACGGAATTTAGCTGGGATATCTTTATATTTGGTTCACCTGCAGATGGTGATGCTGAGACTAACTTATCTGGCTTAACTGACTTAAACCAGTTTGCTAGTCCAGACGGTTTGGCGTTCGATCAACGTGGTATTTTGTGGGTGCAAACCGACAATGGTGCCTCTGAAGTTACCGAAGAAACCAACGATCAAATGTTAGCGATTGTGCCATCAACGATGGTAGATGCAGACGGTAATCAACAAGTGGTAACGGCTGAAAACCAAACTCAGCTTAAGCGTTTCTTTGTTGGCCCTAACGGCTGTGAAGTGACTGGTTTTGCAATGTCGCCAGATTACACCGCAATGTTTGCCAATATTCAGCATCCTGACAACTGGCCATACTCTGATAGAGCAGATGAAGAAACGCCCGCAGGCACAACGGTTCGTCCACGTGCGGCCACAGTGATGTTTATTAAAGATGACGGCGGTGAAATCGGCGTTTAATGTAAACCACTTTCTCTGGAAGTCACTAACCTTGCTTTAGTCTTGTTTATGACTTTAAAAGCGTATATTAACCCTGATAGACTTGTTCTATCAGGGTTTTACTTTTTTCTGTGTACAAAATCTAATGATCAGTTCTAATTACCAGCTTTAATTATTAATAGTCTATTTACAAGGACAGCCATGCTAAATGGAATTCATCACGTCGCGATTATCTGTGCCGATTACCCACGTTCAAAAGCATTTTATACGCAAGTTTTAGGGTTAAAAGTTATTGCTGAGCATTACCGTCAAGCGCGCGACTCTTACAAACTCGATTTAGCTTTGCCCGATGGCAGCCAAATTGAACTATTTTCATTTAATGGTGCGCCGCCAAGACCCAGTTATCCTGAAGCCCAGGGCTTACGTCATTTAGCGTTTAAAGTTGATGATCTCGATGCTGTCGTGGCTCATTTGCAGCAAAACCAAATATCAGTCGAACCCATTCGTATTGACGAATATACCGGTAAACAATATACCTTTTTTAGCGATCCAGACGGTTTACCGTTAGAGCTTTATCAAGTCAGTTAATCTATGTCAACCAGGCCGTTGTTTCTGAGTGGTATTCAAGCTGTTATTAATGAAGCTTTTTATCAATAAGCGCGGTTATCAATAACGGCTACCTACCTGCTTATTTTGTCCTTTTGTTAGTTTAATTTCATATTTAATAAATCTTTACACAAATGATAATGATTTGCATTTGCGATCTTTGTTTCATTTATGTAAAGTGCATCACATAAATGAAATTTAGTTAACGCTTATTAATAACAGGATGATGTTAAGCATGAAGTCGAGTAATTACAGTAAGTTATCGTTAGGCGCTCAAGCCGTTGCTGCAGCATTAGTATTCAGTAGCCCAGCGCTATATGCTGCAGACACCAAAAATGAAACTTGCGATAAGGATATATTGGCGAAATGTAAACCCGCGCAAACGGACGAATCAATAGAGCGAATTCGTGTTCATGGTGTGCAAAACTCGGTTTACATGTTTAATAACTCAGCCGACAAACGCCGAATGGCTGCACTTGTCGATACGCCTCAAGTGATTACCGTGTTAACTCAAGACCAAATTCAAGAGTCAGGAAATACGGACTTAAAAGACATTTTGTCAGCTCAAGCGGGTGTCACCCTTGGTACGGGTGAAAACGGTAATGCATTCGGTGATCGTTATATTATCCGTGGTCACGAAGCACGTAGCGACGTGTTTGTTGATGGACTTCGCGACCCTGGCATGACCACTCGTGAAAGTTTTGCCACCGAGCGAGTTGAAATTACCAAAGGTCCAAGTTCAACATTTGCTGGCCGTGGTTCATCAGGTGGTGCCATTAACAGTGTGACTAAAAAAGCCTCAGTAGCTTACGATTTTGGTCGTGTTGATCTGGGTATTGGTACTGACGATCACACTCGTTTAACGGTTGACTATAACTTACCGATATCAGACAAAGTGGCAGTACGCCTTAATGGCTTAGCGGCTGAAGAAGACAAGCCGGGCCGCGAAGGCATTACGAGTGAACGCCAAGGTGTTCAGTTATCGGGTGTGTATGAAGCCACCGATGCATTGTCATTTACCGCCGATGGTTACTACCTAGACGCGAAAGATGTGCCAGATTTAGGCAGTTATTTTGATCGAGATACTCGTAAGCCGCTAGAAGATATTCCTGTTTATGCTCAAGATGGTGACTTTCTAAATTCTAAGGTCACCACGTTTACCTTACGTACCGAATATGAGTTAAATGACAGCATTACGTTGTACAACGCCACACGCGTTGGACATACCGAAAATGGCTATATTACAACCGGTATGGGCGGCACAACGCGGGCAGATACCGACCCAACAGCGCCTGGTGCCAGCACCTTAACGCTTAGTACTCACCAAGGTAACCAAGATGTTGATTATGTCAGCACTCAATTCAACTTATTTTGGAACACTCAAGCACTGGGTTTTAATCACAAGTTAGTATTTGGCCTTGAATACACAGATGAAAATGTTGATAACGGCGTATATAGCATCACCAACAACAATGATGGAAATTGTTTGACCAATGGTCGCGGTGGCGTATCAGAGTCTTATTGTATTATTGATGGTGACGGCAATACTGTCGACAATATCGGCCAGTTAATGAATCGCAGCTATGTAGATGGTGGATCAGATGCGATATACGACATCGAAACCGTGTCGGCATACATGATGGATACGGTTGAATTGACCGATCAGTTAGCACTATTCTTTGGTTTTAGACAAGACAGCTTTGATTACAGTAACGACACCACGAGTCGCGATGGTGAAGTGGATTATGCCTATTCCGATACCATGTATAACGGTAATATTGGCTTAGTTTATGACTTGTCTGAAGATGCCAATATCTACGCCAACTACAGTACTGCAACCAACATCAACGGCGGTGAGTCTGACTTAGGTGCTAACTGTGGTTACGGTGGTATTTGTGGTACACAAGAGCAAGCTGCTGAAGCCGATGCCGAAATCGTTGAAAACCTAGAGCTTGGCACCAAGTGGATGTTGTTTGACGACAAAATGATGTTTTCAGCATCAATTTTCCAAATCACTAAAAGTGATGTGATGGAAAGTGTTGGCGACAGTTACTCAACGCTAGGTACACTTAACACCGGTAAAAACCGCGTTAAAGGTATTGAGTTTGGTATGGTCGGCAATATTACTGACAAACTCAGCATACAATTCTCGGCTGCCAAAATGGATTCCGAAATTTTAGAATCTTATAATCCAGCTAATATTGGTTTAGTACTGAGTAACTTTGCTGATGAAAGCGCTTATTTGCAACTGCGTTATGAGCTAACAGAGTCATTCGTATTTGGTGGTAGTTACACTTATCAAAGTGAAATGTATGGTGGACAACCAGACACTGCAGCAGGTTATGATAGCGACAATAGCCGTTACAGCATTGTGGTGCCTAACTACCAAGTAGTTGATTTATTTGCCAGTTACAATGCCACCGAAGATTTAACTTTCCGCATAAACGTAGGTAACATATTGAACGAAGAATACTGGACGGCAGCTTATCGTTCTGGCTCATTTATGTACTTAGGTGACGCCCGTAATGCTAAATTGTCGATGACATATGAGTTTTAATTAAAGGTATTTGCATGATTGTTATTGAACAAATTCTCTCGAAACAGGATGTCGATGCTTATCGTCAGCAACTGGCTGAATGTCCGTGGGGCGACGGTCGTAAAACCGCAATGGGGATGGCGGCGTCGGTTAAAAATAACAATCAAGCAGATGCGCAACACGCTAATGTGCGCCAACTGGCTAATCAACTACTGGCGCGTATTGGCGAAACGCCTAAAATTGTATCAGCGGCGTTACCGCATAAAATATTTCCGCCGTGCTTTAATCGTTATAGCGAAACTGAAGAGTATGGTTACCATGTCGATGCAGCCATCATGCGGATCCCCAATACCTCTGAAGTGATCCGCAGTGATGTATCCATGACGGTATTTTTGAGTGAACCCGAAGAGTATGACGGTGGTGAGTTAGTTATTGCCACTGAATTTGGCCAGCAGCAAATTAAATTACCTGCAGGATACGCCGTAGTATACCCGTCGAGTAGTTTGCATAAAGTGACCGCGGTAACTCGAGGGCAACGCATTGCAGCTATTACCTGGATGCAAAGTATGGTGGCCGATGTGACTTTACGCCAAACCTTGTATCAGCTCGATCAAAGCATTCAAAACTTGATCAAAACCAATAACACAGATCGCGCAGAGTTAGATAACCTGCATAATGTATATCACAATTTGATCAGGCAGTTTACCCAGCTGTAATAGCTCTAGTGGGCTTTGAATGACGGGGTAATAATGGTTGGTTTTGAATTGTTAGCTTGTCTTAATACCAATTAAAATCAATTGGTAAAAATAGTTAAGCGAAGGTGACTCAAAAAATGGTGATTCAAAAAAATGAGACTCAATAAAGGGACGAGGTTACAAACAGCGGTATCTTCTGTCGAATAGACGGTGACAGTACGGTTGCTAACGCGTGCTATCACCGTTAATTTTATTAACTTACCACCATTTGACCGGTATAAAGTATAAAGTTACGTAATAATATGACGCCCAATAAACTCAGACATGCTGTTCCGGCAACATAGGAAAACTTGCGTTTTGAAGTGGCGGTCATAAATAAGTTCATCGCTAATGGGGCCGACAATCCTAGTCCCATAATGCCGAACCAGAATATAAATCCCCAAAAGCCTACTCCGATAGCATTGAATGCCGCAACCTTGCTTTGGCCACCACTGAAGACCAATCCTAGGAAGAAGGTGAACATAAGGAGTATCTCGCCTAAAATCAATGGGATCTCTATTTTATGAATAAAACGTACTTCAGCACCATTGGGATTGCCTTTGAGTAACACACCACCTAATAGTGATGCAGCGGCACCTGAAGACAAGCCAGAAGCTAAAAATAGTAAGGGTAATACTCCTGTATTCCACATCGGGAAGTGAGGTTGAGCCGATAATAAAAATCCGGTATAGGCACCTAGCGACACTGAGAAAATCACTAGTAAACCGGTTATACCTGCTTCATATCGCGCTAGCAGTCTGGTTAACGTACAGACGATTGGTAAATGTTTTTCACAAAATTTATCAATGGGTTGTCTGAATGTTACTGCAATCCAAGCATACATAAATACTTGATATAGCATTAAGATAATCACACCCATCGACATCACCGACGTAGGATTGTAAAACACTAGAATCTTCCAAAAGTCCCAAGGTTTTGTTAAATCTAATACCAACACTCCTAAGCCTGCTAAAACGGAAATTGCCGCAATAATACAGGCAGCGATAATAAATCCAGACTGATATGCTTTCTCTTTTAAGCAAAAATGTTTCAATAAAACAGCGAAGAACATGGCGCCTGCGGATGCCCCGGCTAAAAATAGGTATATTGCAATGGGCCAGTGCCAAACCAATGTATCAAAATGAAAAGCACTCATAATATAATCTCCCCTTGTTTCGCTTTGATACGAAATATTTTAGGTCGGGTACCTAAATCTTGCTTAAAGCGCTCAGTCGGATTCGCCTTTAATAGTGCAACCAGTTCAGACTCGGGATCTTTAAGATTGCCAAACACTAATGCTTTTGTCGGACATATTTCTACACAGGCAGGTTGTTTACCCTGTTTGAGATTAGTTTCACGGCAGAAGTCACATTTGTCGGCAGCTTTAGTAACAGGATTAATAAAACGCACTTCATAAGGGCAGGCCGCAATACAGTATTGGCAACCGACACATTTATCTGCATTTACTGCAACAATACCGGTTTCTTTATTAATAAAGGCGGCCCCGGTTGGACAAACAGAAACGCAAGGTGCGTTCTCGCAATGTTCACAAGAATGTCGAGAAAAATGATAAAACTGATTAGGGTATTCTCCAAACGGCCCAGTTCTTTCAATGCTTAGTCGTGTGACACCTTCAGGTACATGATTCACTTCTCGACATGCTTCAACACAGGCATTACAGCCAATGCATTTAGTTTCATCATGTAACAAAGCGTACTTTATGTTGTTTATAGCGGGTTCCATTTCGGCATTGGCATTATTACCACTGAGTGGATATACCGACACGCCTGCAACCAATGCGCAGGTGCTTTTAAGGAAATGCCTTCTTGAGTTTTCCATGATTACTTACCTCTGCACCGTGTGACAATTTCGGCACACATTACTGCGATCTTTTGATCCTAAGCCCATTATGGGGTCAGATTCAGGATGCAGTTTATGGCAAGATGTACAACTCACTTTTTGAGCATGTACGTTGTGAGTCCACTCTGCTTGGGATATCTTTTTAGGCGAATGGCATTTCAAACAAACGTCATTTTTAGCGTCTATTGTAATGTCGTTTCCCGCCGAAAATACCATCAGGTCATTGGGTTTTTTAGGGTGATTTCCTTGCTCACCATGGCATGAGCTACAGCTCATTTTTAGCTGTGCTTGGGCATGGTGGCCTAGCATTGCACCATTGCGTTTATGGCATCTCATACATGAGTCATTGTTAATTTTCTCAGTAGAGTTAGCGCTATTTGCTCCCTGACTAATAAGGGCAAACGACAATACGCCTACACTTAACATCAGTAGCCAGTTATTCCGGGACATAATCAGTCCTCTCTACAATCATGGGTTATCAAAAAATATCGGGTGAAAACAGATTGTCTTCACCCGACAGGGTCTTCATACCGGTAGGGATAGCTTTAACATTTGCATGTCGTAAGGTTTGCCTCGAACGATTTCAACTAATTTAACGTTGAATTTTTCAAACAAACTTTTTGCGTTAGCATCATCTTGTTGACTGAAATCAGAGATAACCAATTTCACTTCCGACGAGTCATGATCTATCACGACATAATCGAATCGTGTATGGTTTTCGGCTGCGGTTTGGGCATCCATTTCGAACACGGTATCGATTGGAACGTTGCAACAAACATCATATTTGCCGCCCACCATTGTTTTTAGTGATTTTAAAAAGTTAAAGCTCTGAGTATCAAAAAGCATTTTTTTGAACTTAATTGAGTGCTCTTCAGTGTCAGTTTTGAAGAACTTTATACAAGTCATAATGAAAATTACTAATATAAAGGGAACCACAATAAACAGCACAGAGTACACAAATGCATAACTTAAAAAGACTGAAGTAATCATATTATCCTCCAAGAAATCGTTTTTAATTTATTGTTTTATGAATTAAACATACGTCATTGACGTACGATTAATATTATCCTTATATTTTGGTTTTTAATTGATCGTAATCAATTAAATGATGTGCTTTTAATTTATTCGATCGTAGTTATGATTTAGGTCTTATTGTTTTTTTCTGCATTTTAAGTTGATATATATTTGAAATAAACAAAGTTGATTTGAAAGTTATTAAGTTTAAATTTGAATTTTTAAAATATTGATATGTTGAAATTTAATAAATCAATATGTGAATATCTGTTTTCTCGAAATTCTAGTTGTTTAATTGGATATTACACTACATGAAATTAGCTTTTACTAAACATTGCTCCAATCGATGGAAGCATTCTATGTGAAATATGTAGTGTTAGAAAATCATTTTTATGATCTGGAATAAGTAATCATTGAATACTTAAAATAACATTATGAACTCTTTTTAAAAGCGTTAGAATGCTAGGTTATATACCTAAAATGGAGTATCTAAGATGAAGCCAATTGACTTAGATAAATTAGATTTATTAACACTATCTATATTAGTGAGTCTTTATGAAAATAAATCAGCGACGCATGTTTCTAGAATATTAGATGTGCCAGCTTCGAAGATAAGTCGTTGTTTACACACAGCAAGACTCATATTTGGTGATGAGCTGTTTATTAGACGGAAATACGGATTAGTCCCAAATGATTATGCGGGAAAAATTTATCCCATTGCTAAAGAAATAGTGGACTGTGCTAAAAACTTCAATCGAGTTAATAGTGCTGAACAATCGCATAATCGATACTTTGAATTAGTCATTCCTGGAATGATTGCTTATGCCTATCCGCGAGCATTGATGAAATCCATTAAAGAACACAATAAAAATATCCATATTAATGTGAGTAGCTGGAATAGTCATTCTCTGGAAAGCGTGATTAGCGATCCACACAGTATTGTTATGTGTTGCTGCAAAGGCCCTGAAGAGATCCTCTGTTTTGACCAAAAATTACAGGTTGAAGTGCTTGCGACAATGAACCGACAATACTTACTCAGCTGCAGAAAGCACCCTATATTAAAGCAAGACATCTCTCTAGAAACCATTGCTAAATACCCATATATCAATACGCTTATTGGTATCCAGGCCCCCATACTCAACCCATTCCAGGAGTATTGTCAGGCTAAGGATTTATCTCTGAATACCGAAATGACCATTACCAGCGTGTCTTCTTTATTTGATTACCTCTCAGACTGTCAGTCATTGGCAATAACGCCCTACAAAGCAGTGTATGACATGTTAGATGATGACTCTGGTTTACATGCTTGCCAGTTATCTGAGTACGAATGCAATCGTCTATTTGAGGTTGTAGAGCCATTAAAATTGGTTTTAGTCACTCATCCTAGTGTTGACAATGAAGATGCAGCATGGTTAAAAAAGCAAATTCGTGAATTAACCCATGAGCTAATTTAATATAAAACGAGTTAATATGAAGGTTCGCATTATTGCCTAATGAGTGAAGTTATAATGATTCCTGTATATTTAATAGAAAATAGGGGGTAAGGGATAGGGGGTTTAGCTCGCTGGTATTTAGTTCTTAATATTTAGTTCTTAATATTTAGTTATTAACATTTAGTTCTAAAGATTTAGTTCCTTAATATTTAGTTATTGCTTATTTTTAAAGATGTAAAATGTCATTTTTGCATCTTGAAAGAGGGGTTTTGATATCTAATTTATTAAATTAGAATGTTGGTTATACAATTTGCAAGGTTCACGTTATCATTGTTTGTGCCTATTGATATTAAGTTAATGTATCAATTTTTTTATATTTCACTAATAGATTTTATACATAATAATGAAGCCCCTCAAGATCTTAACCCACAGCATAGTTTGAAAATTCTCCATAATGATCAGTTTTCAGGGGCTTTATTCATTTATTCACGTTAAGCTAATCTTCTTGTCACTTAGCGCGTTAGCGTAATCAGTGCAGCATAAGGAGATGATGTGAGCGCAACCGAATCTATCAGTATCACTACCACTAAAACCAAATCATTTTTAGCTGGCGCGCTTGCCGTTATGCCGCTAACGATAGCGGTGATCCCTTGGGGGATTTTAGCGGGCTCGTTTGCCCTTGAAGTTGGCCTTACAGCCGTTGAAAGCCAAGCAATGTCGGCCATTATCTTTGCTGGCAGCGCCCAGTTAGTTGCGCTTGGCATGATAAAAGCCGGTATTGGTATCGGCAGTATTCTGATAACCACCTTACTAATTACTTCAAGGCATTTATTGTATGCCATGGCCATGCGTACTCATATTAGCCCGTTGCCGCTTAAATGGCGTTTAGGGCTAGGGTTTTTACTCACCGACGAACTCTTTGCTATCGCTAATCAAACTCACAGTGGTGATAAACCAGGCCAACATCAGTTTGATCGTTGGTACGCTTTGGGCGGCGGGTTAACTTTTTATGTCGGCTGGAATATTGCTACATTGCTCGGCATTGTCGCAGGGCAGTCTATCGACAACCTAGGCGAACTCGGGCTCGACTTTGCCATTGCAGCCACCTTTATTGCCATAGTGGTACCGACAGTAAAGAAGCCGTCAATATTAGTGTGCGTTTTAGTGTCGCTTACGTTAGCTGTGGTGTGCGCAGTATTCGCGATCCAAGCAGGGCTGTTAATTGCCGCTATATCGGGTATGGCTGCAGGCATGACCTACGCCAAACTGACTAATGAAGGAAGTGCAGTGGCAACCGATGTCGATTCAACTCCTAACGCTAAGGAAGATAACGCATGACCTGGCTGATTATTTTATCAATGGCAGCAGTGGTATTTGTTAGTCGGCACTTACTGCTAGAACCTAAATTGCCTATTCGGTTAAGTAAAAATACCTTAACGTTTTTAAGCTATTCAGCACCTGCGGTATTAACCGCCATATTAGCCCCTATCGTATTTGTGCCCGAAGGCCAGCTGGCTATTAGTGTGCATAATCCTTATTTAACCTGTGCGCTAGTGGCCACTGTGCTGGCTTACGTCACCCGTAATACCTTGCTCACAACCGTGCTCAGTATGGGGCTGTTTTTTATTTTGTATTAACAACATACCCTAGATTAATTTCAATCATTGTTAACTGACATTCTGTGGCGCAATAGATTAGAATAACCGCCATATTACGGACCAATTAGAGTTGAGTATGCACGTACACATTTTAGGTATTTGTGGCACTTTTATGGGCGGTTTAGCCCTACTTGCCCGCGCAATGGGCCACAAAGTTACCGGCAGCGATGCCAACGTTTACCCGCCGATGAGCACCCAGCTTGAGCAACAAGGTATTGAGCTAATCCAGGGGTTTGATCCGGCTCAATTAGGCAAAGAAGGCGACAACCAACCAGACTTAGTGGTTATTGGTAACGCCATGAGCCGCGGTAATCCGTGTGTAGAAGCAGTATTAAATCGCGGCATAAAATACACTTCTGGGCCGCAGTTTTTGGCTGAATATATTTTGCAAGACCGTTGGGTATTGGCGGTAGCGGGTACACACGGTAAAACTTCTACTTCAAGCATGCTTGCGTGGGTTTTAGAGTACTGCGGCTACGAGCCGGGTTTTTTAATTGGCGGCGTACCGCAAAATTTCGGTGTGTCAGCACGTTTAGGTAACTCAGTGTTTTTTGTTGTCGAAGCCGACGAATACGACAGTGCCTTTTTTGATAAACGCTCTAAGTTTGTTCATTACCATCCTCGCACTTTAGTGATCAATAACCTTGAATTTGATCATGCCGATATTTTTGCCGATTTAGCGGCGATCCAACGCCAGTTTAATCATGTTATTCGTACAGTGCCGGGCGAGGGTAAAGTGATTTGGCCTAGCGACGTTGAAGCCGTACAACAAGTGATTGATATGGGCTGTTGGAGCGAGCAAGAAATTTATTCTAAAGCCACAAGCTTAGCCAGCGATTCAGCTCAACAAGGTGAACCAAGTGCTTGGCAGTCGCGTACTATTGCCGACGATGGCCATGAATTTGAAGTGCTGTTTAAGGGCGAGTCGCAAGGAGTATTAAACTGGGCATTAATAGGTCAGCATAATATTGAAAATGCCATAATGGCAATAGCGGCTGCTCGTCATGTGGGCGTAGCGCCAGGTCATGCTATTGAGGCGTTGGCACAATTTAGTCCACCAAAGCGTCGTTTAGAGCTATTAGCCACAGTAAACGGTGTGGCGGTGTATGACGATTTTGCTCATCATCCAACCGCTATAGCCACTACATTACAAGGGTTACGGGCTAAAGTTGCATCTAGTGACAATCCTAATGGCAACATTATTGTGGTGCTAGAGCCGCGCTCAAACACCATGAAAAGTGGAGTACATAAAGATACTCTCGCCAACTCGATGGCATTAGCCGATGTAGGTTATCTATATCAAGCGGATAATATTGGTTGGGACATTCATGCCAGTATGGCTAACGCGCCAATTCCTGTGACTGTGTTTAACAACATTGAAGATATTATTAGCACTGTCGTCGCCACAGCAAACCAAGGTGATACCGTGGTCATCATGAGTAATGGTGGCTTTAATGGGATTCACCAGAAAATTATTAAGGCTTTAGCGTAAGGCTTTCGCCGACAGAGGGTACAACATGGCCTACGCCAAAAAAGCTAAAGCAATTAGTCTTGCCTGGACGGGGGCATCTGGCGCTCCTTATGGCATTAAGCTGCTGGAATGTTTGTTAGCGGCCGATTTCCAAGTTTTTTTAATGATATCCAGTGCAGCGCGGGTGGTATTAGCCACCGAACATGGCTTGCAACTGAGCGCAAATCCACAAAAAGCCAAAGAGCAATTAATTGAACAGCTGCATAATTCCGATGAGCCATTAAAAGGTGAGCTAGTCGTATTAGGCAAAGATGAATGGTTTTCGCCGCCAGCATCAGGCAGTGCTGCGCCTAAGCAAATGGTGGTTTGTCCGTGCTCAACTGGCACATTAGCCGCTATCGCGACAGGCATGAGTAATAATTTGCTCGAAAGAGCAGCAGACGTAGTATTAAAAGAGCGCGGGCAGTTAATCCTTGTTCCGCGTGAAACTCCGTTTAGTGCCATACACTTAGAACATATGTTAAGCCTTACGCGCAACGGTGCGACCATCATGCCAGCAGCCCCAGGCTTTTATCATAATCCCAAATCGGTTGAAGATCTGGTAAACTTCATGGTTTCCCGAATACTTGATCATTTGGGCATTGAACACGACTTAACGAGTCGCTGGGGATACGGACGTACTCAGTCACACGACATCGACAATTGAGAGATTTATGAAGCACACCATTGAAATGATGATTTCAGAACAAGAAATCAATAAAACCCTAGACCAGCTAGCAGAACGTATTAATGCTCATTACGCCGACAGTGAACGCTTATTAATGGTTGGCTTATTAAAAGGTTCTGTCGTGTTTATGGCCGATTTGTGTCGCCGTATCAAAGGCCATGTTGAAATCGATTTTATGTCAGTATCAAGCTATGGTAATACCATGAACAGCTCGCGTGATGTGAAAGTGCTTAAAGATGTACAATCTGACATCGCCGGCCGTGACGTATTAATCGTTGAAGACTTAATCGACTCAGGTAACACCTTAAACAAAGTGCGCGAGATGTTATTACTCCGTGAGCCAAAAAGCTTAGCGCTTTGTACATTATTAGATAAACCAGAGCGCCGTGAAGTCGATGTTTATGTCGACTTTATTGGTATTACCATCCCAGACGAGTTTATTGTGGGTTACGGTATCGACTACGCAGAGCAGTATCGCAACTTGCCTTACATCGCTAAAGTGGTTCCATTAGATTAATGAGATTTGTATACACTCCCGCTACACAGGCGGGAGTTTTGTTTTGGGCGTCAGAATATTTCAGCGTCTTTCTCATCTACATTACGTCATAAGCAGCACGTAATAAAAAGTGTTTAATTCGCAATTCATGGATTAGAGGTATGACAATGAGTAACACCAACAATGCATTGGTGATCGAAAACCTTAAAAAAACCTATAAAGGTGGCGTAGAAGCCGTTAAGTCGATCAGTTTGACGGTAAAGCAAGGTGACTTTTTTGCCCTGCTTGGCCCTAATGGTGCGGGTAAATCTACCACCATCGGCATTATCAGCTCATTGGTACAGAAAACCGCAGGTACAGTGTCGGTATTTGGTTTTGATATTGATAAGCAGCTCGAACATGCCAAGTTATGCATCGGGTTAGTGCCGCAAGAATTTAACTTTAACCAGTTTGAAACCGTGCAACAAATAGTGGTTAACCAAGCAGGTTACTATGGGGTACCAAAAGCGGTTGCATTAGAGCGTGCTGAAAAGTACCTCACCCAACTTGATTTATGGCAAAAGCGTCACGCCCAAGCCCGCGAACTGTCTGGCGGTATGAAACGCCGTTTAATGATTGCCCGTGCGTTAATGCACGAACCTAAATTATTGATTTTAGATGAGCCAACAGCTGGGGTCGACATTGAACTGCGCCGTTCAATGTGGGAATTTTTAAAGCAAATCAACAAGCAAGGTGTGACCATTATTTTAACCACCCACTACCTTGAAGAAGCTGAGATGTTGTGTCGCACCATTGGTATTATCGATACCGGTTTGCTGGTGGAATGCACCACCATGAAGGCATTATTGAGTAAGCTAGATGTTGAAACCTTTATTTTCGATTTACGACACGATCTCGACGTAGCACCAATGCTCACCAATATGAATTGCCGCTTAACTGACGCACATACCTTAGAAGTCGATGTGGCCAAATCGAACAATATCAATGAATTATTTACTCAGTTAACAGCAGCCAATATCGAAGTATTGTCGATGCGCAACAAAGCTAACCGCTTAGAAGAATTATTTGTAGAGCTGGTAGAAAAAGCCAAGGAGTCAAAATAATGAACAGTCTGTATTTTGTGGCTTTTAAAAGTATTTTAACCAAAGAAATTAATCGCTTCACCCGTATTTGGATCCAAACACTAGTGCCGCCAGCCATTACCATGACGTTATACTTTTTAATTTTTGGTAATTTAGTTGGTAGCCGTATCGGAGAAATGGGCGGCGTTACCTACATGGAGTTTATCGCGCCAGGTTTAATCATGATGTCGGTGATAACCAGCTCATATTCTAATGTAGCCTCATCGTTTTACAGCGCCAAGTTTCAACGCAACATTGAAGAAATTATGGTGGCCCCAGTGCCACATTACGTGATGATAGCCGGTTACGTCGGTGGCGGCGTCGCTCGTGGTCTAAGTGTTGGTTTAATTGTTACCACAGTGGCGATGTTGTTTGTTGATATCTCGTTACATCATGTTGGCTTGGTCGTGCTAACCATGTTTTTAACCTCTGTGTTATTTTCACTTGGCGGGTTAATTAATGCGGTATTTGCCAAAAGCTTTGACGACATCAGTATTATTCCAACATTCATTCTCACACCATTAACCTACTTAGGTGGAGTATTTTACTCGTTATCGTTATTGCCACCTTTTTGGCAAGGTGTATCGGGCTTAAACCCAGTTGTGTATATGATCAACGTATTCCGCTATGGCTTTTTAGGTTTTGCTGACTTAAGTGTACCGTTATCGATTGCCATAATGGTTGGTTTTTGTGTCAGCTTATGGACACTGGCTTATTATTTAATATCGCGTGGAATTGGTTTGCGTAGCTAAGTCTCATAGGCGGTAAGCCGCAGCCAAAGCGGTTGTTATCATCTCAGTGTAAAAGGGCTCGTAAGAGTCCTTTTTTATGGGCGTTATTTATCTATTGGGCTGGTAGTATGACTAAAGCGAGAACCTATAACATGAGTATACAGTTCAGTCGTTTTAAGATCTGAATGGCCTAATAGTTCTTGAACAGTACGAATATCGGTACCATTTTGCAGTAGTTGAGTCGCAAACGTATGCCTAAAGGTATGTGCTTTTACTTGTTTCGGTATTTGGCTGATTAATACTGCTTTGCGTAATTGTTTTCTAAATGTTGTTTCGTGAATATGATGACGACAAATATAGCCATCATATGGATGTGTACAGCGCGTCGATGAGGAGAAAACATACTGCCAAGATAAATCTTTAGCGGCATTACCATATTTGCGTAATAGTGCAGGTTGCAAAGATGCTAACCCATAACCTTCACTTAAATCTTGCTGGTGGCGAGCTTTTACCATACTAAATTGGTTATCCAAAGAATGGCTTAAGGATTTTGGCAATAATGTATAACGGTCTTTTTTACCTTTGCCTCTAAAAATAAATAACGTATTATTCTGTATGTTTACATCTTTAATTCTTAGCTTTAATGCCTTATTTATTCGTAATCCTCCACCATATAGAAGTGATGCAATTAACCAATATTGGCCAGAAAGGTGGCTAATAATGTTTTTAGCCTCCTCGTGGGTTAGCACTGTCGGTATGGACTGCTCCCGCTTAGTAAACGAATAACGTAAATCCGATATCTCTCTTCGAATAATATGTTTATATAGATAAATAATTGCGCATAAAGCTTGGTTTTGTGTTGCAGCACTTACCTGCCGATTGACTGCTAAGTGATTTAAGAAACGCTCAATTTCGGCATTACCCATGTCTTGAGGATGTTTTTTGTCATTGAAAAGGATAAATTGCTTTATCCAATATAAATATACTTTCTCTGTTTTGATACTGTAACGACGAGTGCGAAGTTCGGTACGAATTGACTCGAGAAATGGTGATGTTGACATATCAACTCCTTTTGATTCAAACTAACATTATAGCTGTATATATATACAGTTATAATTCATTCTTGTAAAAATGCCAGTTTTGTTCTCGTTATGTAATCGCAAAAATTCTCGGTTTTACCTAAAGGACAATGCTATCCAATTGAATTAGCTTATTTTGTTAAAAAATCGGATCTATATGACGAGCCATATCATTCTCGGTTATCTAAATTCTCGCTTTCGTCCAGACTAAAGGGTGATTGATTCGAGTTAACTAAGCTGATAAGTTACTAAAATTATTAATAAATAAAGTGGTATGGATGTTGAGTTTTGGTGAGCTTCTCAGGATGTTTATTGGAATTCTCGCTAAACGCTGTTAGGCATATACAGGAAGTATTGTGTTAGATTCAAGACCGAATAAACCTCTCATACTAGGCGCACTATTCAGTGCAGTTGCAGCTTTAGCTCATTTGGGCTGTATTATATTTGGTGGTGATTGGTATCGCTTCTTCGGTGCGGGGGAGCAAATGGCTAAGATGGCTGAAGCAGGGGAATCTTATCCTACGATTGTTACATCTGTTTTAGTTTTAGTTCTTTCAATTTGGTCTCTATATGGATTATCTGGAGCAAGGTTTATCACTAAGCTTCCTTTTTTGCGTACGGCTTTAGTTCTTATATCATCTATTTATGTATTACGTGGTGTGTCATTCGTTGCATTAATGCCTATGTTTCCTGAGAATAGCATTAAATTTTGGCTTGTAAGTTCAACAATATGTTTAAGTATCGGTATGTTATATTCAATTGGTACTTATCAAAGTTGGTCAAAGCTAGGTGCAAAACATGCCTAACACATATGAGCCTTCCACCAGTCAATAGGCGAGCCTAACTTATTTGACTGCTTTTGCAGTCAAATTAAAATCAATCAACAAATTCATCTACTTCGTCTGTCATTTAGCTGTCAAATCATCGTTTACAGCAAACACATATAGAGGCTCTCTTAGTGCGATCTTATCGCTGCCTGACTCTTTTCAATCCGTTGAAATATCAGGGGCACTAGACATTTATCGGTTAACCCTAAGATGGCACTATTCAAGTCAGAGGTGCTTTTTGCACAGTTAGTTTCAGGCTCATTTAGGGTGTAAACGACTTTGTTGATTGTATTTATTAATGCGCGCCAATAAGGTGTCTAATCAAGGCAACGTAGCTTAAATAGCATTTGGCATAGTGATGATGGTGAGAAGTCATTGCTTCATTAGCCACATCATTCACGGTCATGCTCGCTTCTCTTTTTAAGAGTATCTAGTTAGACGTTCAGCTCACCTTATTGCGCGACTTATCCTTTTAAGAATCGTTGTTCATCAAACACCGTTTTGTTCTTCAGCATGAAATAGACGCAGCGACCAAGCTTATGTGCCAGTGCAGACAACGCCTTTGCTTTACTCATTCGTTTTTGTAATCGATTAAGGTAGTTACGTGCTTTGTCATTGCCTCGCAGGTAAAGCACCGCTGCTTCTGAGAATGCCCATTTCAAATGAGCATTACCGATTTTATTGCCATTGGTGCCATAGGTTTTACCCGCTGATTCTGCTTTGCATTTGACCAATCGAGAGTATGAAGCAAACTTTTGTACTGACTCAAATCGACTGATATCACCGATTTCATAGAGGATTGTCAGTGACAAAATCTTGCCAATACCTGGTACTGTTTTCAGTAATTCTAAATAGACGGGATTATGGTTTTTGGCCTGTTTTTCAATGAACCATTCAACCTGTGCGAGTTCCTTTGCATAACAATCAAGTAGTGCCATGTCTAAATCAATGTTGCGTTGTACGATAGGATCTTGATATTGCTCGCGAAGTTTTTGTCTTGCAGAGATGTTTTTAAGATTAAGTTCAGTGGCAGGTAAATTGTATTGGCTGTTGGTGTTAACCACATGACCTTTGAGCATGGCCCCGTGACGGACAATCTTCATTCTTCGGCGCAGTAGATCACGAGCTGCGCGCATTTCACTTGGATAATCATAAGCTATTGGAAAGTTACCACCACGCAGTAGTGTGGCAATTTTAAAGGAATCGACTTTATCATTTTTGGTTTTACCACCGTGAATCGCCTTCATATAAAGCGCATGACCTAAGATAAAATCAATCCCAAGTTCAGCACACCAGTCGGACACCCAATACCAGCAATGCATGCACTCAACTCCGACAATTACATTGCCGATATAAGGTTCTAGAATGAGTAATAAGTCATCTTTACTGGCACCTATCTTTTTATGAGCTACAACTTCCCCTTTAGAATCAATGATACAGACATAAAGTAAACGTGCATGTAAATCGATACCACAGTAGTATGGATGTGAGTTATTATAAAATCTCATTGAGCTTTCTCCTGTTGGTTTAGTCACCTTAAGCATACCGCTGATGCGGCTTGCTAGGGAGGGGGCTCAATGAGTATCAAGTCACTCAAAAGGACTAAGAAACAGTTGGTTCTTGCTCGTACCTCGCATATTATAACCAACAATTTTTAGCCTATTAGTGAGGCGTTATATTTTTTAAAGGGAATTTATGAGTTCATTTGTAGTAAGACATCTTCCGGAAGAACTAGGTGATGTTACGAGTATCTATAAAAGCGTTAAAAAAACACCATTTTCTTATACTAGCAAAAAGCATGAAGCTGAAAAGGCTGCTACTGGTAAGTATATTTATGTCATTGAAAGAGAAAAATCTGGCAAGAATATCATTTATAAACTCGCATACCGCTACAAATGTTCTGCTTGTTTCAAACCAGCAGGCACCAATAAATGGCTTGAAAAGTTTGATTTTAAAAATACCGTAGAATACGGTTCTGAAGCTGATTTACAGCTATTAGAATCACCTAAAATTATTACGAACCCTGATTTTAATAGTTGGTACAAAACTAAAACTTTAGGTATGTGCGAGCTTCCCGCTGAACAAGAAGCAATATTAAACTCCTTGCTAGTGTAGTGCAGACAAAAATATAACTAATAAGGATAGGCCGCGCGAAGCCGCGTCCTTATCCCAAGTGTTGAACAAGCCCGAACACCTGAGAGTGACTCTTTATTATGTAATTAACAGCTCGAGAAAACGCGCTGTTTGATGTGATAGTTATCGTGCTAATTTTCTGTAGTCAGCAAGCTCCCTTAGCCCCTCTGCTAATTTTTTAACGCTATACTTTCAGTATCTTAAATTAACTCCTTCATCGTATGATTCTTTAACATGGCAATTCTTTTAACATGGCCATATATGGACGCTCCCGGTGAGTCAAGATAATACTCTGCTCACCGAAGGCTTTTTGGCCTTAGTTTTCTATACAACATTCTCACTCTTATCGTTGCTTTTGATGTGCTCATTTACCGCTAGAAGCGGTTGTACTGCCATATATACGGGCTTAACAGCCAAGCTGCGCCCCTAATGAAACCCGTACCACTGCGCCTGTCAATTGAAACACCCATGCGGATTCGGCTTTCCTATCCTTGGCCTATTCGGGCTAGCACTGGTTGGACTGAGCCATTTCTTCATCGTTCACAACAACCCTGGTGAATATTTAATGTGCTATCTTGCGGCTCTTATCACCCAGTCGGACTCGGAGTCCTTGGCCAGACCGAGCTCTGCAAGATAGCGACAACAGTGTTAACAAGTACCATGGTTTACACCTTGATTTGCTGCATATTGCGGAGCATAAGGCACTTGTTTTTGTAATAAAATCCATATCAGTCTGGCGAGTCTATGAGCCGTGGCAACCACCGTACTGCAGATGCTTTTTCGGCTTCTTAACTGTGTTATCCAACGGTTTAAATCATCTTGTTTTTTACTCGCATGGCTGACGACGGTTCTGGCGCCATGAATAAGCTGTTTTCGTAAATATCCGTTGCCACGTTTTGTAATACTGCCATTAACACTTCGATGGCCAGAGGCAAATTGCTTAGGGGTTAACCCCAGCCACACCCCCAGTTCTTTAGCAGTATTAAACGCCTGGCCTTTGCCAATTGATGCAACAAACGCTGATGCGATAATGGGGCCTATACCAGGAATACTTAATAAGATTTTGCCATTAGGGTCACGCTCGACAAGCTTTTTTATCAAGGTATTAATTCTGTCTAAACGTTTATTAACACTTTGATATTCATCCCAGAAGTCATTAGCCATCAGTTTAATAATAGGGCGTTGTGACGCATCGTTAATGATGTCCCACATAGCCACTTCAAATGCTTTATAGCCCTGGGCAAAGCAAATCCCAAAATCAACTAATACACCCCTAATTTGATTAGTACAGGCGGTTTTCTCCTTTACTAAACGTTCTCTGACTCGGTGTAACATCAATATTTCTTGCTGCTCTTCGGTTTTCACTGGCACGAAACGAATGTTTGGCCTAAAGCTGGCTTCAAAAATCGCCATTGTGTCATTGTTGTCATGTTTACTGCCTCGCACGAACGGGGTGACATGTTGGGCAGGAATGAGTTTAACGTTATGCCCCCGAGAAACTTACACCCCCAGTAATGGGATGAATAACAAGCCTCAAAGACCACATCGCAATGGGGTTGTTGCAACATAAACTCAATCAGTTGAGTGCGATTTAAACGTTTATTGAAGACTTGCTTTGCATGGCTATCCATTCCTAAAACTTGGAAAACATTTTTTGCCAAATCAATCGCAATAGTGGTAACTTTCATGGTGGACGCTCCTTAAGTAACTGTATGGTTCAACATCAGTTTGGCGCATTGACGCCGTATTAGGGAGCGTCCATCTCATCACCCATTCCAATTGGATAAATAATAAAGACTCAACTAGGCTTTAGTTACCTTTATCTCTAACAGGCAACCTAAGATGGCGAGACCAAGACAAACTATCGTTAGCTTAGACGATACGCCTTACTATCATTGTTGCTCACGAGTTGTGCGTAAGGCTTTTCTTTGCGGAATAGATAACTCGACAGGCGAGAACTTTGAACATCGACGAGAGTGGGTTGATTCACGTATTCTTGAGTTGGCGACCATTTTCGCCATTGATATTTGTGCTTATGCCGTCATGAGTAACCACTTGCATGTGGTGATAAAAGTCGATGCAGACAAAGCGAGGCACTGGTCAGATAAAGAAGTACTGATGCAGTGGCATAAAGGCTTTAAAGGCACATTGTTAACTCATAAGTATGTTAAAGAGGAAGATCTTAATCAGTTTGAGCGCCAAATAGTCGATGAATGCATTACAGAGTACCGTAAACGATTAGTTGATATCAGTTGGTTTATGCGGTCTCTCAGTGAGCCGATAGCTCGAATGGCCAACAAAGAAGATAAGTGTACAGGTCGCTTCTGGGAAGGTCGTTTTAAATCTCAAGCCTTATTAGATGAAGCGGCCGTATTAGCCTGTATGGCGTATGTCGATTTGAACCCAATTCGAGCCAAGATGGCTGCGACCCCAGAAACCTCAGATTACACCAGTATTCAGCGCCGAATAAACTCAGCAATAAAAGGCGAGCAACCTACAGAGTTATTACCTTTTGTGGGTAATGAACGTTTAGACATGCCTAATGGGCTAATGTTCAGCGTGAAAGACTACATTGTACTCGTCGAAGATACAGGCCGGATTATTCGAGAAGATAAGCGTGGTGCTATCAGTGAAAGTAGCCAAGATATACTTAATCGATTAAACATCCCCGAAGAAAATTGGTTAAAAATCACCACAGAGTTTGGTGCGTTATTTAAAGGCGCTGTTGGTGCATTACCCGCATTAACTGAATATTGTGAGCATTTAGACCGAAAACGACGACAATGTGCTTCAAATTGCCAGCGTTGGCTGTGCGCTTAAGTCTTAACTTCCACCCCAAATTACAATTCACTTTGAACTTGATTAACATCAAGTTTTTCAGCTGTGCTGAATTCTGCTGATGACGAATAAACCACTCATATAACGCTATGATTTAGACATATGGATTGAAGTTGGTGAGTTGATTGCATCGAGCTGAACTCTCTCCAAAGCAATGAAAACGAGATATGTTACTTATTTAAATGATGGGTGGCATTGTTTTGTTAAGACAGGCATTCAAAAATTAGAACCAATTGGTTGCTGGTATGGTGTTGCTATCCTGACGCATGGGGGAGTTCAAAACACAACAATATCGATTAGCCTACACTGATATGTTCGGTAATACCGTTTCAGCTCGTATCTTTAAATGAATTCCTTTGCTATATTTTATTGTAAGTAAAGTAGCGTTTTGATTTATTTCTGGAGGGGGTATGGCGAGATCACTTGTACTGTTTATTGTCTTTAGTCTAATACCCATATTTTCTGTCTATGGAAAAGAATTGAAACTTGCTGTAGTACCTAAATTTAATAGTGTTTTTTTTGAGCAAAGTAAAGCTGGTTGTATAGATGCCGCCGCTCAAATAAAAGGCGTGAAATGCATATATCGAGGACCAGATATAAGTAATGTTAGGATGCAAGATCAGGTAATAAATCAATTGATTGATGAAGGTGTCGATGGTATCGCGGTAGCCGTTACACAGTCTAAATATCTCGTTAACAATAGCCTGAAGAGAGCTAAAGAAGCAGGCATACCGATTATTACCTATGACTCTGATTTTGATGCTTCAATCAACGAAGACCCTAATAATATACGTCTAGCCTATATAGGCACTGATAATTTTGAATTGGGTAAATCATTAGGTGAAGAGTTAAAAAAACTTCGGCCCAATGGGGGAACGCTAATAATGCAATCTGGGCGACCAGATTCTCCCAATCTGAATTTAAGACTTATGGGTGTCCGTTCCGCATTATCGGGGAAAAAATACGATACACCTCCTGGCGAATTGCTTAATAACGACTCGGGCTGGACTGAAGTTAGAGAACCTTTTTTTAATTTTGATCAGCTGGATCAATCTGTTAATCAAATGGAGTCTGTAATGAAAGGTAAACCTGTAAAAGCAGATTCCTTTATTACTGTTGGTGGTTGGGCACAAAATGATCAAGCACTTTACCGTAAAATGATTGCCCCGTACCAGGCAAAAATTAATAACAACAAGGTCATCATTATTATTACTGATACATCTTCTGAACAATTAACTATGTTGGAAGATCAACTTGCTCATATCAATATTGGTCAAAACCCATATGAAATGGGAAAACAAGCCATTTTGACACTTTATAAGATTGTAACAGAACAAAAATATGAGAAAACAATTTACACTCCTATCACAGTTTGCACACCAGAGAATGTTGATACCTGTAACAAGAGTGCTGGATTGTAATCATATTTGATTTCGCCCGAATTAACATAACCAGCCAAAGTTGTCGGCTAACTGTCAAAGTCGATAGCGATAAAGTGTCTACTGTCCAAGGGGCTTACCACGTGGTTTTATTAGTGCAAGTAGCCAAGATATTCTCAATAGACTGAATATTTCCGCTGAAAACCGGCTCAAAATCACCACCGAATTGGGTGCGTTATTCAAAGGTGCGGTAGGGTCTTTAACTGCATTAACGACATATTGTGAACATCTAGAATTAAAGTGACGACAAAGCGCATCAAACTGTCAACTTTGGTTGTGTGCTTAAAGCTTAATCTCTAAAATTAGATCTAACATTAAAGCAATAACCTGATTTCCAGCTTGATATCAATCAAGCCGCTAGTGCTGTGTAGAATCTGGCGCGTTGCTCACCATTTTCTATCTAGCATTCAGTTTGTTGATAATTCCCGTTCAATGTATGTATTTGAATAGTTCAGAAGGTTATCGCAATCAAATCTAAAAGCCGTTATGTTAATTATCATAAAATTGGGTGGCAAAGTTATTTTTATTGCAGAGTCGGGCATTAGCTTTCGAGGTTTACATGAGAATATTTTCAATAATTTTATTATTTTTTTTGACGGCCTGTTCTCACAGTCCAAATACTAGTAAACAGGATAATTATACGGTCAATGATGTTGATTTCAATATTGAATTTGGAAAAATAATTGCGGTTGATGGCTTTTATGAAATAAGGCCAGATGCTTTTGATATTGAACTTGAAAATGGGGAGGAAGTTTTTCAAATCAGCCAAAATATAGAAGAAAAATTTGGTGTTCGAATAGAAAATATCAATCAAAAAGAATATAAACTTGGCTATTATATTGGTTTTTTTGCTGAAGATAAAAATGAATATGTTGTTTTTTCTCAAGGAGGATATTGGCTTATTGCACCACCAAATAACCCTAGTTATGAAGCTTTTTTATGGGAAAATGACAAAAAATTCGCTCCAGGTTATTATAAATTTGTTGTCATTGTTGATAATGAAGAGGTACTTAACGTTATTCATTTCAGAGTAAAAGCAAGCTAAGAAATAAAGTGGACCTTGTATAATTTGTTCAACTAAGTCTATTTTACATATTGTGACAAACACTCAATAAATTAGCATGGCCACCGCAAATTGTCGGCTAAATAACAAACAATGAACTACGATTTATTTGCCCTTTTAAAATGGTAATTGAAGATAGTTAGGCTAGGAAAAACTATCGTTAGCTTGGACAATATGCCTTATTCTTACTGCTGTTTGCACCAGGTACGTAAATCTTTCTCTTAAGCATTGATAATTCGACAGGTGAGAGCGTTGAGCATCGCCGAGAATAGGGTTATTCACATATTTTTATACTGATTTTCTGCTTATTAAGCACGCTATTTGTTAGACCAAAATTTTGATAGCAAGATTAGTTGTAAATAATGTGTGTTGCTGATAATAATCGATCTCACATATGAAAGGTGGTTCAATTACACTCCAATCTTATAAAAAGCCTGAATGGAAGAATGAGTATGCCACACCAAGATCAGAGCCTTAAAATTAAAATGGCGGCTCCTTTTTGTATATTATTAATAGTGATATTACTGACACAGGTTGTTGGTGTGTATGTCAGCAATAACTTTTTAGCTTCTGGAGGGGTTAAAGGTTATTGGATTATAAGTCGATTAATCTTTCCATTTGTTCTTGTTTTATTGCTGGCCATACCGTTAAAACAATTGTACTTCTCTAAACCAACAATTAATCGTGAAAACCTGCTACTTATGGCTGTGTTTTTGGGTCTTTTGCTTTGTTTATTCGTTTATCTACAATTTTTTGCCGCAGATTATTTATCTCATTATCGTCATGGCAGTTCTTTAGAGGGGCTAAGAGAGGCAGGGAAGTTTCAACGTTTTTTAATTTTTACCGTATCGACTATCATTGGCTGGGAGGTGCTTCACCGAGGATTTTTATTGGGTGGTGGCCAATATTGTTTAACTCAGCATTACAAAATCAACCCGACGGCGGCGGCTGTGATAATGACCCTTATTGTCTGCATCTTTGAAGTATTATTCCACATAAAAAAACCGATTTACGAAGCTATAGGTATGATTTTTGCCTCGCCATTATTGTCTTATTTAACCATTAAGACGCGCAGTTTATGGCCTGCATTAACGTTTCATTTATTGATTGAGTTAGCATTTGGCTTTTCCGCTTTCTATTATTCGGTCTATTAATTACTGCATTTATAAACTTGGCCAAAATCAATATAAAATCACTATGGCCACCCAAGAGTGTTGATGGACACTGGCTTACTATTTGATATCGGACAGAATTGGTTTGTGTAGCTAAGCTGTTTTTAGATCGTAGCAAGTCAGTGATAGCAAGTGATAGTGAATAAAATGAATCTTTTGCGGCATTACCAAATTCTGTAGTGATTAATCACTATGCCAAAACACATCTTCTAAGTATAACCTAGAAAAGTAAGCTTACATGCCATACACGCGCATCTAATTTGTTTTATGTCTCTTTACTGTAAGTAGGGCATTTGTGCAAATCAAGAAAGGTAACGTAAATGCACATCGCTATTGGATGATAATAAACTACTCTTTAACTTGTTCAGCAATTACCCTTAGATTGTATCTACCATCATTTTCGTGGTTATTTAATGTAGACTTTATAACGTCTTATATTGCAATTTCTTGGGTTGCCTGGGTTCCAAATGTATTAGTAGCACAATTATATTTACTAAAAACCAAACGTGTTAATTATGCCGTTCAACGTCCTATTGATAATACATTAAGTACATAGAGCAAAGTGTAAACCGCTCCTAAACCCAACCAATAAGCCAGAAATAGCTTGATTAATTTGGTTAATCAGCTTGGTTAACCACCAGCCCCCTTGGGGCACTTATTGCAAGTCGGACGTGAGAAACTTATGAAGCAAAATAGTGCTATTAAAATTGCCTTTTGGCGAGGCGTGCTAATTGCTCCGCTTGCAGTACTGCCTGCAACACTTATTTGGGCTTTAATTGCCGTGGTTAATCAATTTACTGTTCAAAACTTAATTGATGCGATTTTTAATGTAATATTTATCAGTTTGTGGGGCATTTGCGTTGCTTATGTTATTACCGCGACATATGGCAGCTTAGCCTGGTATGCGCTTTGGCGTTATAACGTGCTGTCGTTGGGCTCATTATTATTGGCAGTTGTTATTCCTTGTGCGATAACGGCGATCATTACGACCGATATTTTGTTTTCGTTAATGGTCACATATTATTCATTAGCCGTGGCATTTTCGTTTTGGTTTGTTGGTATTCGAAATATTAAAGAGTGATAACGGCATCGTATGTTTTCGGTTTTGGGACGATGTGAAAATTAATATCAAAATCGTACATCTGTTTTACGCCTTATGGCAGATAAAAGGAGTTTATTTTGCGCTTGATTCATTGGATTTACTTAACAATTGTTATAGTTTCAACTTTTTCGGCAAGTTCATCTGCCACAGTTGCAGTTGAGATATTGCCTATGCGCGACAGAGCTGAGTTTATTGACCGCATACTGGCTAAGCGGGTAGAGCTATTATTACCCAAGTTGATGAATGAACATAAGCTCGATATGTGGGTAATCATTAGTCGTGAATACAATGAAGACCCTGTTATTAAAACGCTATTACCTGCTACATGGATATCTGCTCGCCGCACAACAATACTGGTATTTGCTCGTAAAGGTGACGGCAGTGTTGATGCTTATGCAATCGCGCCTTATAACGTTGGTAATGTTTTCGAAAAAGCGTGGGATAAATCAAAACAACCCAATCAATGGTTGGCTCTTAATGAGTTAATTGAAAGCTATCAACCCAATACCATAGGTGTTAATCAATCGGAACATTGGGCTCACGCCGATGGACTAGTCGCAACAGATAAAGAAAATTTGTTAGCGCATTTACCCGAAAAATATAAAACAAAAATAGTTTCAGCTGAACTCGTCGCCGTAGGATGGTTGGAGCAACGAATACCTGAAGAAATTGCCGTTTATAAAGATATCGTAAAATTGGCTCATGCAATTATTGCTGAAGCATTTTCTAACCAAGTCATTATCCCTGGGGAAACAACGACTGATGATGTGGTTTGGTGGCTACGAGAGCGTATCGTTGAGCTCAAGTTACAAACTTGGTTTCATCCAAGTGTATCAATTCAGCGTAGTGATGATGTTGCCTTAGCACGCGAGTCGAGTGTTACCCATGACAATGATAAGCAAATTATTTTACCGGGCGATCTACTGCATGTTGATTTTGGCATAACCTATTTACGTTTAAATACGGATACGCAGCAGCATGCTTATGTACTCAAGCCAGGCGAAAGCGAAGCACCACAATATTTACAACAGGCGCTGTTATCAGGCAATAAACTACAAGATGTATTTACCGGACAATTTGCTGAAGGTCTTACTGGTAACCAAGTATTAAAACGCTCTCGTGAACGTGCAATTTTACAAGGATTAACGCCCACAATTTATACTCACCCGCTGGGTTATCATGGCCATGCCGCAGGTACGACACTGGGAATGTGGGATTCGCAAGACGGGGTTCCTGGTGATGGTGACTACCCATTACACCTCAATACGGCCTATTCAATTGAGCTTAACAATGCCGTTTATATTGAGCCGTGGAAAAAAGAAATCAGAATTATGCTAGAAGAAGATGCCATTTTTGACGGATCGGGTGTGTGGTATTTAAATGGCAGACAAACAGCTTTTTTACTGATTAAATCTCAGTCTCGCTGAGCTTTATAGATTAAAACTTGTTTGGGAAAAATAGTTATTCTTTTATACAGCAATGGTGCGCGAGTGTTGGGGGCAAGGTCTCCTGTTAGGTGTATTCAACGAACCAAGTTACTCATTCTTTAGGTTCTATTTCGTTCCACATTTTAGTACGTTATGATTCATCGCTTAAAACAGCGTAAAGCAAACAAGGAAGTTGTATATGTCAGGAAGCAAAGTCTACTCACCCGTTCAAGCTAGTCTAGGCGCATTTTTAGGAGGGCCAATAGCTTCAGTTTTTTTCATAAAACAGAACTTTGTCGTCTTGAATGATGATGAAGCCGTTAAAAAAACGAATCGCTATGGTGCTTTGGTTATTACTTTTTTCATCTCAATTTTGCCTTTTTTGCCAGAAAACTTTCCAAATATGATCATTCCTATAATCACGATTATTTCTACGAGACTGTTAGTTGAAAAGTTTCAATTTACAAAAGAAGTCATCTCCAATAACGATGATTTAGATTTTCATTCTAACTGGCGAGTACTTTTTGTCAGCTTGATAAGTCTGGTTGTTTTTATGATTATTGGCGTTAGCCTGCTGTTGGCGTTAGATTTTTTTGGTGTTGAAAGTCTGCTGTAAACTTCACGACTTCACGTCTTTACTATGGGTAATTTTTTGAAAATGAAGTCAGCTTTCAAAGATAGTGATGTCAGGTTTTATTTTTTTAATAAAAACAAAAATTGAGCAAATGAACTTAATCTACGCTATTTCGAACTAGCATGATTTAATTTTGGTCAAACATTAACAAGGAACTCAGTTGAGAAAAATCATTTATATCTTAGGATTGATATCCGTATTTTCAGTGCAAGGTGCCAGTTTTGATTGCTCGCTGGCCAGAAGCGCGATAGAAAAGAACATATGTGCTAACCCTGATATTTCAAAGGCAGATGAGGCGTTAGCAACGCTTTATAGCAATATTAAAAGCCAAGCTAAATATGTTAATGATTTAATTAATGGTCAGCGTGCTTGGTTAACACAACGAAATGCATGTGAGACTGATGTTTGTATTTTAGATAAATACCAATCTAGAGCGTTGGCGTTAAATGCTTGGCCTGAAACAGAGGCTAAAAAAGATAAAGCGCTAGAAAACTGTACCGATCGTCCTGAGTGTTGGCCAGAAGGCAGCGCTATGCATACTGGTTTGACATTAGTTAACAGTTTGAACAAGGCATCTGCTCAATTGAAAATAAAGCATGATGAGCTCATCGCTCTGTTGTCTGATGCCCCTAATTATGATGGTGAAAAACAGCCTGACTCTCGTGTTATCTCGGCTTTAACCGCACAGCAACTGTCCTGGAGTACTTATAGATCTGACGAATGTGAATTAATTGGTTCGCTGACCGGAGCGGGTGGCTCATGGCCATCGACTTATGCTAATCGTTGTGAGGTCAATTTGACTGAAGAACGTTTGCGCCGCGTTAATTCATCTATTAAGTGTATTAACAAAATACCTTTAGAAGATCGTTGGACGGAACAGTCTCGTTGTTTACAGCAACTTGCACCGTTAGCCAATAAAGTGTAGATAATTAACGTAAACTAGGGCTGCTAAGTACCTATTAAACAAGTTATTAGCTTCCTTAGTTATTTGGCCTGCATTTCTCGTTATAGGATGTCATTATTTAAAGGTAACTTTGCCTCCCACCATTTTAAAGGCTGGTGCGCCTCTCACTAAGGTATCTCGAGCAAATACTTGGCCGCATTCAGGGCATGTGCAAGGAACCTTGGTGTTGTCTTCGACAATACGCTCCTTAAAGCATTTGATTAAGGCGCCTTTACCTCCCTTACGATACTTAAACAATGGTGCTTTACACTTAGCGCAGAAAACATCGACGGTGCGCGAAGGACCTTTCTTGTTGGGTTGGGCCATGTATCGTTTACTCTAAAGTCTGTAAAGTGCTTTAGCCTATTGTAATGAAAAGTGCCGGGTTAGGCTAAAGTTAGCGATGCCTTTTATCATCCGGCCCTCTTGCTATTGGTATACGCTGTTATCCGTTAATGTTACTGACCAAGAAAGAGCTTAAGACTCTTTTAATGCTTATCTTTATGACTGGCTGTTTAATATTAATCAGCCTATTGGCACTCAAAAGTGCTTGGAGTGCCAACCATATGAAGATCGTGATTAAGGTTAAATTGACGAAACTGCTAATATAGATACATATAGAGTCATATAAAACAGCAAATAGACGATGGCGGTTAGATTAGGCTGTAATCATAATCGTAAATTAACACCCAATGCTTGCAGATGTTAGCCATGGTTTATATTGAGCTTTCGGAATGCAAATGTTAATTATTACAGAGGATTTACCTTTGAGTTTTTATGAAAACAACATTCTTCCACACATTATAAATTGTGCTTGTTCTTCAAGTGTCATCATGGAGCTTAGGCAGAAAGTTGTGCCTTTAGCTTATGGCAATGTTTTAGAGATTGGTATGGGCTCTGCTGTTAATATGGTTTTGTATAATCCTATGAACGTTAATATGATATGGGGCCTTGAACCTTCTCCTGGGATGCGTAAAAAAGCGCGGAAAAATTTAGCGAAATCGCCTATTCAGGTTGAATGGCTAAGTCTCCCTAGTGAACAGATTCCTTTAGATGATCAATGTGTTGACTCAGTTGTGTTAACTTATACTCTTTGCACTATTGCTGATTGGCGTGCCGCTATGCAGCAAATACATAGAGTGTTGAAGCCTGATGGCAAAATATTTTTCTGTGAGCATGGAGAAGCACCTGACGATTCAATTAAAAAATGGCAACATCGTTTAAATCGCTTATGGGGTAACGCTTTTGGTGGCTGTAATTTGAATAGACCTATGATTGACAATATACAAAGCAGCGGCTTTAGTATCGATTGGTTTGAAAGTGATTATATAAAGGGAGTGCCAAAGTTTGCATCGTATATTAGCTGTGGTGTGGCGACTAAAAAGACCTAACAAGAGAGTGGGGATATAAGGTGATTTAAACTGGTCACTTTAATTTCAGTACTTAGTTTTGTTATCCTAGTCGAGATGATGAGCATAATGATCTAGATTAAGATAATAGGCGGGAACTGAGCAGTGCTATTTTGGTCTAGAATTTAGTCGTTTTTATTTCGTGTCATTGAGGTGAATTAGTCGTTTTAATCGTTAATCTCTCTTGATTAGATAACCGAATTTGAATCCCATCGACTGTGGTAATCCGCTGAGCTTCAATATCTTTTTTACGCACCTTGTAACTGTTTGTCATCGCTTCAATAGGTGATGTAATTGTAACTTCAACGACGGTATTATCGTCATACCAACTCCAGCCCCAATAGCCTGCAGAGGCTAACATCGACACCGCAATCATAGTGTAAATAATTACTCGACTAAGAAGGGGTGATTTTTGTGCATCTGCCATATCTGCGATGCGATTAACTTTATGCCCTCGTCCACGGCGCAAGTAGACAATAGCGCCAAGGATTACCAATATTGTCACTAGAATTTTTGTTAGCACGTCATCTTCCACCAATTAATAATTAACCACAATTATACAGTTTATTGAATAATTTAACGTTATCTAGCACACATCAATCGTGCTAATTAATATTGATTACTCAGTTGTAAATATAGCCACATAGGGACACTTCCGACGAGGATAATATCGTGATCGTTTATTAAGCTGTGATGACCACTCTAAATGACAATAGCTTAAGTCTTCAATTTATTACTATGCCTCACAGCCTAGGATGAAAGCTGCAATGGTAACAAATAACCCGTCAAAAAATGGGTTTAATTTACTTGCCTGACGAGGAACATCGATGCATTAAAGTGAGTTGATTCACCAGCAAGACTCATACAATACTCCTTAAAAAGAGTTGTAATGTCACAACAACATTAGCGAGTTAGATAGGTTATCTAATGGTACGAAAAAACATTCCCGCTCTTGTCTTGGTAACTGCAAGTAATGAGTTAATTAAAAGAGTCGACCAAATCAACTCATTATTAAGCGGATGATTGATACCGCTAATAATGAGAACTTGGCAATATTTTTATATACGGATTAATTCATCTATTTTCCTGTTGTAAGGAGGATTGATTTAACCAATGTATGCTGGTAAGTTATTAAAAATATTAATAATTAAACACGTGTTACTATTGCGCAGTTAAATGTGTTCCGGGTATTTACCGAAACTCTGACTCTTTTCACAAATACGCTGTCATAGATAAACTTATTAACTCAACGGAGTGATAGATGAAGTTGTTCAAATTGGCTTTAATTTTTGTAGCGGCCATATATTTATCTGGATGCGCATCTGGTGCAAAAATGAAAAATATGACGTTTCAGGGTGAACAAAAATCCTACTTTGATGTATTAAATGACAACATAGAGCTATCAAATGTCTCTGGTGGTCAAAAAACAAATCCACTGTGGACATCAGAAATTAGCAGTGAAGCCTTTTCTGGTGCTGTCAGGGGAAGCCTGCAAGCACAGGGGATTATTGTCTGATGATGGTAGATATAAACTGGTTGTGAATATGCTTAAAGTGGATCAACCTATTTTTGGGTTAGATTTTGAAGTTACTACTCATGTTCAATATTTACTGACCGATTCGGCAACCCAATCCATTGTGTTTGACGAAACCATCATTGCACCGCACACAGCAACATTTAAGGATGCCTTTGTTGCGGTAAAAAGGCTTAGATTAGCCAATGAAGGTGCTGGAAGAAAAAACATTGAAGCACTACTTGATAAATTATCTGCGTTACAGATAGATAAGAATGAGGTATCACTAGTAGAGTAAAAAATGCATGGCCTCAAGCTTATTGCTTAGTCTGCTGTAAATTTTAGCTGACTTATTCGGTAGGCTTTTGTTTACTAGGCTCGCAGTTATTTTTTAAAGTGTTAGATTGATATAAGCATCCCCCAAATCACCTAGCCAGAAATTAGTCGAGCAATAGCTATCTAATTTCTAGTTTGGTTATATTTTTTTATTACCAGTTGGATACAATCCCCATATTATTCTGAAACAACTATTGATGGTTATTTTTATTTTCATGAGTAACTTTTACATAGTAAAAAGTAATAATTTGTAAAAACTACAAAATAATTATATTAAAATATTTCATTTTTTATCATAAAATATAAATGTTATATTTATCAGTTGTTTATTTTTTTGTTGCTTCGGTTTAAATGTGGCATGCCTTTCGCTTTATTAAAATAGAGTCGCTAATATTTAGGCATGTTTTTTTATTAATGTTATATAAATTGACCCAATCTATTTATCGTAATAGTGTGTTAATTGGACAGTTTTTATTGCCCCTATTTATTTCAGCGTAATATCACTCTATAAATTTTGTATTTAAGGAGATTAGAAATGGCTACAACAAAGGCAAAAAATCAAGATCCACAACAGAAAATTGAAGATGCTTATCACTTAGCTGAAGAAGCGACTTCAGAGGCTGTTCATTCCTTGAAAGATAAAGCGAAAGAATCATTGGGTGAAGGCACTGAAAAAGTTAAATCGGCAACAGCTCAAACTGAAAATCTTATTAAGGAACACCCTTTATTAAGTGTCGGGTGTGCTTTTTTAGCGGGATGGGCGATTTCGAAACTTATAAAATAGCAAAGCGGCCGGAGGGGTTTTATTATGGAAAACACTGAGAAAGTGTACAGTAAAGATAAAATCTCCGATGGCACGCAGACCGATCCTCACGTTAACTCAGATGAGATGGACGTAAACTCCGATGACGTAAACGTTGAAGAAATTAAAGATATTTTTAATAAGGCATCGAAATTAGCTCAAGAGGTTGGACAGTGGTCAGAGTCTACAGTCCAACTTTTCTTTATGGAAATATTACGAAATGTTGCCGCAGCAAAACAGTTTCTTGTTTGCCAGCTTTTATTTATTCCATTGTTAGTTCTCTTTATCTTCAGTTTATGTGTTTGCTCTGGGATCGTGATCTACAGCCTCACTCACAGCATATTTATTGGCTTAGGGGTATTTCTACTCACAATGATGTTGGTTTTAGTTGGCTTGCTGTATTGGCAAAAACGGCTTATTCGTTTTTTTGGCTTCAAAGACACTGTCTCCCAATTAAAGGAGGGTATCGATGTCATCTCTAAAGCATCTAAATCATTCGATTAAGTTAACACGTGTGCAGGGGAAAGACTCTGTTAGGCAGTGCGAGTTAACGCTTAATTTATTACTCCATTCTGTCAAAAAGCAGACTCGAAAGCATCCTTTTGGGGTCACAGTTGGTGTCACCATCGCCACGATTGTCTTTGCTCGGTATAGGAAAAGTATTAAATCTCTTTATCCTATTGCTTCTCTAAGCTTTAATTATGCGAAACAACATCGCAATTCAAATCCTCAAGAATAAAAACCAATCAATCATGATGATAGCCATTTTCTTGCCCATTATATGATCGAGTCAATACTTTGAACTGTTGTGAGTCTGGATAACTGTCAGTGTGACCAATCGCAAATATTTCAAAGATGTTAATTATTTACTGATTAAAGTCGTGAGTCATCACATACAAATAATGCTGATTGTTTAATAATCAGCTTAATTATTTAACTCAATGACGTTTAATATATCAACATGACCACAAAAGATATCATCGATGAAGAAGTCACTTATCCGTCGGATTATATGATCCTTTCAACAACCGATTTAGACAGTATTATTACTCATGTTAACGATGACTTTATGACGGTTAGTGGTTATAAAGAAGATGAGCTAATTAATAAACCCCACAATATAGTACGCCACCCAGATATGCCTAAAGCTGCATTTAGTGACCTATGGGACACCATAAAGCAAGGGGAAAGCTGGATGGGATTGGTGAAGAATCGCTGCAAGAATGGTCAGTATTATTGGGTTAACGCTTATGTGACCCCGATTAAACGTAACGGTATTATTTGCGAGTATCAGTCGGTAAGAACTCAGCCTGAAGCAGAGCTGACTGAACGTGCTCAAGCCTGTTACGATGCAATTAATGCTGGTAAAGCTGCTAAGCCTAAGCTTGGCGCCAGTATTATTACCAAACTTTTTTTCGCTTGGTTGCTATCTGTTGGGTTGTTGATGTCCTTGCCTTACTCAAGTGGTTTTTTCACCGTCGTCGCATTTATTGTTGCCATTATCTGTTTTTGTCGGCCGCTTTATGTTCTTAAACAGCGTTTTAGTAACATATTGATATTAAGTGAAACAATACATAATAATCCACTAAATCAATTTGTTTATACAGGTTATACCGATGAGCTTTCTCACATCGAATTAAGTCTACGGATGCAAAAAGCTGAAACGCTGGCGGTGGTTGGACGTATAAAAGACAGTGGTGAGGAATTACAGCAAGGTTTAGAAGAGCATCAACAACAAAATCAAGCCAATCAAAATCAGTTAGTTACGCAATCACAAAACCTTGAGCAAGTTGTCACAGCCATCGGCCAAATGAGCTCGTCTGTTACTGATATAGCTAAAAATACGACAAATTCAACCACAGAAATTCATAACTTAGTTGAACAAATAGAGTCAACTAAGGTGGCATTAGCCAGCAGTCAAATCGCGACTACGGAAATTAATAACTTATTGGAAGAATCTCGTATTGCTATTTCTTCGCTGAATAAGCAATGTCAAAATGTAAACCAAGTTGTCGAGGTGATCGAGAGTATTGCACAGCAAACAAACTTGCTTTCGCTCAATGCCGCCATTGAAGCCGCTAGGGCTGGAGAGGCTGGTAGAGGGTTTGCTGTGGTCGCGGATGAAGTGCGTAACTTGGCCAGTCGCTCGGCAACTTCTGCTCATGAAATACACGCTATTATAAATTCACTTAGTCGTACAACTGCAGAAGCCGTTGCACAGATGGAGCAAAGCCATTTGTTAATAGATAAGAGTATTGATTCTAGTCAAATACTCGAGAAAAGCCTGGTTTCGGTTAGTGAAGTGATGAGTATTATCGAAAGTAATGGCGAGCAGATTTCAGTGGCGGCAGAAGAGCAAGCTGCTGTTGTTAATCAAATTTATAACAACGCGATGATACTACAAGATGGCATTAATCAATTTGAACAAAATTGTCATAATGCAGCAATACATAGCCAAGAAATTAGTGGTCAGGGTATACGTCAAACAGAGTTGGTAAATCAATTTAATTAGATTGTAATATCACAAATTGTGAGGTGATGACTTCGGTATAATTGAGGTAATTTTACTTTGTTGACTCTGCTGAGCATCTTGCTGCCAAAACAAATTAACCAACTTACCAACTTACCAACCAACTAACCAACTAACCAACTAACCCAGGGTGAGGTTGTGAACGTTTTTTATACAGATTAAGTATGTTTTTAGAACTATATTTGTTCAGTACGTTATCACTTCATGAATGATTGGAAGTGATTAAGTATTGAAATTATTTATAGTGTTCAAAAAACGCACACTCATGCGGTTACCCTGCCAACTAACCAACTAACCAACTAAACAACCCACCCACTAACCAATCAATCAACAACATCAATACACTGTACATCGCGAATGTTCATATTAATGGCTTAAATAAGTGCTGTTTATCAACTGTGTTAGCTTGTGTGCTACAGCCTTCTTTGTATGCCGTTATCGTATTCTTTTGCCGAGTATCGCTTTGGGTGTATGGTTTTTTCTTTGATGGTTAATAAAGATTAAAGCTAGATATTATATTTAAATCAGCTGGTTAAGTGGTTTGTAATGGTCGGTGTCCGAATAAGCCATGAGTACTAAACAGGCGTAGTGGACGTAAGCCATAGTTTAATTAGTACAAGTGACATCGGCATGAGAAGTGTCTACTAGACTAGCGGCCAGCACAGAAACGGCAATAATAGTGTCAATAATGTTTCAACTAAAAATGATGATTTGTGTAAATAAGGCATTTTTTATAATACGATGACTTTTAGCTTGTTATTTAGGCTTTATGTTTTAGTATAATCCGTTGCACTTATCAATTAGGGAGAACGTAATAAATGGAATTTATAAATGAAATAGTCGCAAATGAGAATTATACTTTTTTAGTGGTGTTAGTTATTGGGGGGCTGACTCTTTGGTTTCTTCCTGCTATTTTGGCATTATTTTTTAATCGAAAACACTTTAAATATATTCTGTTAGCGTGTATCCCTGCAGGGTTTTCTTTTATTGCGTGGGGCGGCGTTATAGTGTGGGCTACCACGGGTAAAGTTATTGGTAAATACGCTAATAAAGTTAACGCTGAAAGTTAACTTCTATCAATAATATACACTCACCATAAACCATAAAAATCATTATATGCACTTATTTTTCGCTCACTTTGTGATGCTTTTAAGTGCCGGTTTTTGGCGTCAGTTTTCGGTATAAAATGCAAAAGGATATTACATGAAATACTTATCAATTGTCATCATCGCACTCTTACTTGGTTGTTCTTAAAAAGATTTTAGTGCTCAGGTTAACGATTAGTTCATCGAGAAAGTTATTGGTGGCGAATACTCACGTAATGGCGCTCAATGCAAAACCATAAAAAATCAATGTCCTGAAGGACAATACGAAGAGTGGATTCAAAAGAGCGGTGAAAAAGCGTGTGCGTGCAATAGCTTGTAGCATTCAATTGCTTTGAGTAAGGGGTAAAAACTAAAAAACTTGATAATAGTTAGCATAATACTGGCGATTTTTATCGATAGTTAAGCTGGTTATTAACTGTGTTGGAAATCCTTTGTTTCATGTTAATTATCAAAGGATAACGTCAGTTATATCTGGATATACAGGGAAGTAATACGATGAAAAAAATGATAACGGTTGTGACATTATTGGTGCTAGGTGTGTGTTTGAATGTTCAAGCGAATGACAGATATAAGCCTACATCTAATTTGTCATTGTTACGTTCATTAGACCGTGGCTATATGATTATTGGCACTACACATACAAACGATGTTAATGATCTTCAACTTGTCGATATAGAACGCCTTTTTAACGAGCTTAATCCCACTTTAGTGTTGTTAGAAGGTGGTTATTGGCCTGATAAAATGTCTAAAGCTGAAGCGATTAAGTGCTGTGGTGAAATGGGTTTTTTACAGTTTTTAGCTAAGCAGCATCATGTCAAAGTAACAACTTGGGAAGGCGATAGCCTAAGTGAAGCTAAATTTGTGTTAGAGAAGTTTGATGATGAAAGCCTAAAGGTATTTTATTTATTAAGACAAGCACCACAGTTGCTCAGTAATGTTAGTCTTGCCGACGCGAAAAGTAAGATGTCTAATCTGCTCGGACAATCTGGTTTTCCTGCAACAGAATATCACCTAAATGTTAAGCCAGATTCAATTGCTGAGTTAGACATTATGTTATCAACCATGGTGGGGAAATCTGTATCGTGGGTTGAGTTTTCATCGGCAACTATTTTTGACCAACAACTCAGCACCTCTGAATTTACGACGCTTAAAGCGATTAAAGATCGTGTAAATGAGTTTAGGGATAATAGCGCCATTAACAAGGTGAAAGCCGCGATCGATAATAATGAACGAGTCATGTTTGTGGCTGGTGGGCTTCATTTTATGCCTGTCATGAATGCACTCATGCAATAGCTTAGTGCTCATAGCTGTTTATTCATTTATATTTTATTGATAAAGATAGATTGGCCATGTGTGGCATCTTAGGTCCTAGTCAGGGATCATCATAAGGAAAGGGCTTTGGGTATTGTATTTGCGGTATTAGCGGCTTATTTATCATTGACTAGGATAGTGATGCCAGATGTTGATATGACCATGCCAATTCAGTAACTCATTTTACGGCGTTGACTCTTTTGCGAATCGCTTCTGTTAATTGTTTTTTGACTTGGTCTTCGCCACAAAATGTTGCAAATCCTAGTCCCCATCCATGAGGATTCACTTGAGTTGCCAATTCAACCACCCGGTAACAATAATCGCCCTGTTTTACTATTCTGTTAGGGTCTAGCCTATGGTTAAAGGTATGCGGTTGGCTGATATCAATTTCTGCTGCTAACTCTATAAAATCAAGGTTAGGGTCCATTTCACTCATAGTGCCAGTGGGTTTGTTTTGTAATGCAGTTTGAGAACCTACGAGTGTGTCTAATGCTGCAATATTATTTTGCTGTATAAAATGGCTAGTGGCTTGTTGTATTGACGCTAATGATGGCGCGGACTTGTTGATGTCAGTGGTCGTGTTTGGTTTTATTTGGATCGGAAGTACATTATTTTTTTTGGTTATTACAGGTGGTTGTATGTTGTTGGGCTTATTGTTTGATGGCATCACTTTATCGAGGGTCTTGTCTTCATCTAAGAAGATTGGTGTCTCTTTCGCGTTTATAGACGTCGATTGGCTAACATCAACATTCGTATCAATAATGGGCGGAAAATTCTTTATGTTTTGGGCACTTTCTATGTCATAAAGCTTGGGTGGCAAACTTGTTTGGGTTATTGATTGGTATTGCGTTGAAGTCATGAGATAGCTTTTTATTGCGGTGGGCGAAGGCTTAACCACTAAAGCTGACACTCGATGCGTCGTGTCTTGGTACCAAAACGTAATCAACACATAAATCAATAAAACATGGATGATGAATGCCGTGAGTACAGGCTTAAGCCAATATGCTTCTTTAGAGGAGTGTGTTGAAGATCGAGAGTGATGTGGCTCCCAGCCAACCGTTATTACTTCCATTTATATCAATCACTTTATCATCGCAGTATTATCAGTCCTTTTTTGATTGTTAACAGAAGGTAAAGTTCATTAATTGATGTGGATAAATTTATCTTGCTTGAGCAAAAGACATCATCCTTGTTAATTGGTCTATTTTATCGAAAGAAAATCACACTATTATGCAATATTTATTCAGTTAACAGCCTGCTATTATTAAATAGTTATTTTTCATCACCGAGGTTTTCATGAAAGTATTACAGCGTTTTAGCGCTTTGCCCGCAATGGACGGTGATGGTGTAAACATTAATCGTATTGCCGACTTTGATAAGCTTCGTTTTGATCCATATTTAATGATCGATGAGATTAAGTCTGATGATGAACAAGATTTTATTGGTGGTTTTCCGCCGCATCCACATAGAGGTGTAGAAACCTTTACTTATATTCGTAAAGGCGGCTTTGAACATCGCGATCAAATGGGCAATGTTAAACCTATTCGTGCCGGAGATGTGCAGTGGATGAGTACTGGCAGTGGCGTGCTGCATTCTGAAATGCCATTAGCAGATGCCAAAGAAGGGCTGCATGGGTTTCAAATTTGGATCAATATGCCAGCAAAACACAAAATGCGTCCGCCTATTTATCAAGACAGCAGTAAACAGACTAATCCCCGTATAAATAACGAACACGGCGCAACGCTTGTTGCCTTGGCGGGGAGTTGGGGTTTTAATCATGAGCCACATAAGATTACTTCAACTCTTCAGGGGTTAGCTGGCCATGGGGCAATTGCTGATTTAACGTTAACTGAATATGGTCACTGCACGCTGAATCTTGCAGAGCACCAAACGGTGTGCGCTTATGTGTATCAAGGCGAGCTTAACTATATTGATGCACAAGGTTTGCGAGAAACTGCAGGAGCAGGGCAGTTTTTAGTTTTAAATGCGCTTGAAGTCTGTCATTTTCAAACCGAGGCCACAGGTGCTGGGTTGTTAATATTAGCGGGCAAGCCGATTAACGAAAAAATTGTCCACATGGGGCCGTTTGTGATGAATACCCAGGCTGAGATAGAGCAAGCTGTTCGTGATTATCAGCAAGGCCACTTTGGCCAAATTACCTAGCATTACCCTCAAAATAAGCTGAATTATCGATAAATATTTGTCAGCGAACTGCGAATAAAATTGCTACAATAGCTGACATCTGGCTTAGGTTTGTTTTAAGACCTTTGCTCACACCAATCTTATTTATTATCTGTTCCTTCTGGCAAGATAAATCGTTCGCAAATAGCGGTAAGCATTTTTCATATAACATCATTGTATATGCTAATTTTGTTCCGCTGTTTAATGATAGTTTTGCGCGTTATTGGCTCATTTATGTAATGGTATTGGTATATTTTTTTGCAGCTTTTGCCTGCTTTTTACCTTTCGATATCAGAGGATATTTGCCTTGAGTCAGTCTACAGAACAAGTCGTTAACACGGCTTTTGCATCACTTAAATTAAAACCTGAATTGCTTGAAAACCTCCAAACTATGGGTTTTGAATCGATGACTCAGATCCAAGCTGAGAGCTTACCGCCTATTTTGGCCGGTGAAGATGTTATCGGCCAAGCGATGACTGGTTCAGGTAAAACAGCTGCCTTTGGTTTAGGATTGCTTAATAAACTGGATGTAAAACGTTTTCGCATCCAAACCATGGTGCTTTGTCCAACGCGTGAGTTAGCCGACCAAGTAGCGAAAGACATTCGTACCTTGGCCCGTGGTATCCATAACGTTAAAGTACTAACGCTATGTGGCGGCGTACCTATGGGGCCACAAGTTGGCTCATTGGAACACGGAGCACACATTATTGTCGGTACTCCGGGTCGTATTGTTGATCATTTAGATCGCAACCGTTTAGATTTAAGTAACATGAACATGCTGATTTTAGATGAAGCCGATCGCATGTTAGAAATGGGCTTCCAACAGCACATTGACCAAATCATTGCCGCGGCCCCTCGTGAACGTCAAACATTGCTGTTTAGTGCCACGTTCCCAGATCAAATCCAAGCGATTGCCGATCAAATTCTGTATAAACCGGTAATGGTTAAAGTTGAAGCTAAACACGATAACCTCACTATCGATCAGCACTTTTATCGTATTGAAGATAACCAGGGCCGTCTTGAGGCATTGCGTTTATTGTTATTAGATAAGCAGCCTGGAAGCGCAGTCGTGTTTTGTAATACCAAGCGTGAAACCCAACAAGTGGCTGACTCATTACATGAGTTTGGCTTTAGCGTACTAGCATTACATGGCGATTTAGAGCAGCGCGATCGCGATCAAATGTTATTGCAGTTTGCTAACCGTAGTGCGCGTATTTTAGTTGCTACCGACGTAGCTGCACGTGGTTTGGATATTGATGAGTTAGACGCAGTATTTAACTATCATATTGCTTACGATACTGAAGTGCATATTCACCGTATTGGCCGTACTGGCCGTGCTGGCAGTTCTGGAGCCGCATATACTTTCTTTGGTGAAGAAGACGGTTACAAAATGGCGATGATTGAAGAAGCCATGAACAAAGATGTCGTCAGTGAGCCTTTACCGCCAATGAGTGCGCTCAACAAGCAACCACTAGCTGCTGAAATGATCACGATTCAGATTGAGGCGGGTAAAAAGCAAAAAATCCGTCCTGGTGACATTGTTGGTGCATTAACGGGTGGCAATGGTTTAGATTTTAACGATATTGGTAAAATTAAAGTGACTGATTTTCGCGCTTACTTTGCCGTAAAAAGCAATGTGTCTAAACAAGCGATGAATATCATCAGTAAAGGTAAGTTAAAAGGCCGTAGCTATCGTGCTTGGTTCATGTAACTGAGCCTTTTGCAGCCTGTAGGGTTGCAGTTGATTTATTTGCAGTTGATTGATAGTTAGTCGATTGGGTTATGCCTGAATAATAAAAAAGCCGCTGAACAATGTTCACCGGCTTTTTTATGCTCTATCGCTAATTAACCTCAGCTCGGGATAATAAACAGTTATCAAACAGTCTTTTGTCTCGCTAACAGTGTTGTATCGACTTGCAATAGGCTAGCTATTGACGCGTCAACACGCCTTATTAGCAAAACAAATGACAAGTTTGATATGAAATAGATCAAATTTTGTCGTTTTAACTAACTTATCCCATCTCTTAACCCGAGTTAAGGTTAGTTAGCTTTTAACTTTAGCGTTGGCATAAGGATTATTGCTATTTGCTGACACTACTGTTGCAGTACCACTGCGACGTGGTGGACGATTACGCTGTGGTGGTTTATTACCATTCGCTCTAGCTTCCGCTTTAGGATCTGCAGGCTTATCGTGACTGCGTGATGGTTGGCGAGAGTCAGGTTTACGCGCTGGTTTATCACCTTGAGCGCCATCATTTGCATGCTGTTGAGCATGTTTACTGCGATTCGGGTTTGGCTTTTTAGCGCTATTACCGCCAGATCTGCTACTCGCTTCAGGGATAGTGAATGGTGCTTCAAAACCAGCAAGTTGCTTACGCTCAATAACACGATTGATTAAACGCTCGATATCATGCAGTAATTTAACTTCTTCAAGACCCACTAATGATACAGCTTGACCTGTTGAACCTGCACGGCCGGTACGGCCAATACGATGCACATAATCTTCAGGTACGTTAGGTAAGTCAAAGTTAACCACGAATGGCAGTTGATCGATGTCGATGCCACGCGCGGCAATATCTGTTGCGACCATAACTTGTACTGCACCGGCTTTAAAATCTGCCAATGCTTTAGTGCGTGCTGTTTGGCTTTTATTGCCATGAATGGCTGCGGCTTTTATGCCAGCAGCTTCTAGGCTTTTCGCTAAACGGTTAGCACCATGTTTGGTACGAGAAAACACTAACACCTGTTTCCAATCATTGGTTTTAATCAGTTCGATTAGCGCCATTGATTTACGGGTTTTATCCACTGGATACACACATTGGGTCACAGTGTTTGCTGTTGCGTTACGCGGCGTAACTGAAATCTCTACCGGATTGTTAACCAGGCCTTTAGCAAGTTCACGAATTTCATTCGAGAATGTTGCTGAAAACATCAAGTTTTGACGCTTAGCGGGTAATAATGCTAATACTTTTTTAATGTCGCGAATAAAGCCCATGTCTAGCATGCGGTCTGCTTCGTCTAACACTAGAATTTCTAATTTGTTAAAGCTAATGGCTTTTTGCTGACATAAGTCGAGTAAACGGCCTGGCGTTGCGACCAGAATGTCGACACCATTTCTGAGCGCAGCTAATTGTGGCACGATGGACACGCCACCAAAGACTACGGCTGATTTTAACGGTAAGTTGATGCCGTAAGTGGCGACGCTTTCTTGTACTTGCGCGGCAAGTTCGCGTGTTGGTGTTAATACTAGCGCACGGACTTGACCACGTTGCGCTCGTTCACCTTTAGATAATAATTCTAAAATTGGTAAGGTAAAACCAGCTGTTTTTCCTGTCCCTGTTTGTGCTGCTGCCATTACATCTTGACCGGCTAAAACAGCTGGAATTGCTTGTGCTTGAATTGGAGAGGGGGTGTCATAACCTTGTTTTTCAACCGCTTTTAAAATAGCAGCATTCAGACCAAGTGAGGAAAAACTCATAGAAAAATCTCTTTGGGCAACGCATTGTTGCTTTGAATAAAAGGTAGCCAGTAACGGCGGCCGTGAAGCTTACCTGAAAACCTCTTTGAGTGCTATCAAATCCCTGTGTGGGCAACGATATATACTCTGTAATCACAATTAATAATGGACTATTTAATGGTGAAAATGTCTCGCTTATGATTGCCAAATACAGCGATTTAATGAAATCGTGTTAATCTTAAGACCAGAATCAGTGCTAAAAGTCGACTTATTGCATACAATAAAATGGTAACTCGTTTTCTATCTAAATATTCAGCGACTTAGCTGAGGTTACTTAACTTAAGGTGTCTCTAACTGATGAAATTAACGGCACAAATACATATTGAGAAAATGGCGTATGAGCTGCGAGATCATGCTCATGCCGTGATCAAAAATGTGCTGTTAATGTCTAATATTTCAACCTTATCTCTTCAACTTGCTATGCGCGAGCTCGCTCAACATAGCCGAGTCGCGTTGCATTTTCATCCCGATCAAATTGATAATCGAGGCCTCACTGTCGTTGATGGTTTATTGCGTGACGGGGTGTATAAAAGCCAGTTTGAAACCCATGTCTCTAATGGTCATTTATCACCAGAATTAGGCGGTTCTCGCGACCATTGGGAAAACCAATTATTTGGTCACAGCTATTCTGGGATTAAGCATCGGCCTAAATATGGTGCGTTAGATTTTGGTTTGTGCCCATTAGGTCCGGCGCCTCGCTTTGGCAGTTGTTATTTAGTGACTCATCCTCAAATATTGTCTCGATGTACCTTTAGTTACATGGACTCTTATCGGTTGCCCAAAGAAAAGGGCACTATAAAGTGTTTTGATGCGATTTTAGCGGCATTACTCAGTGAGAGCTTTGAGCGTCAATATGCTTTGGGTATTTCTGGGCTTAAACCGAGTAAGTTGATTGAACATTTTAGTCAGCATTTAACCGATGATATCAGTAGCCGTTTCGATGTGGCCCCTAGCGGTAATTTAGATCATTATATTGAAGCCCAAATTCACGGCGATGTGTCGCTGGATCAAGATATTGCCATATTAGTGGCCGATCCGTCATATGTAGGCACTGCCATTGGCGATTCATTAGTCGCCTTGTGTCATGAGTATGGAATTGAGTTGCATTGGCATCAAGGGCGGCAGATTAATGTGGCACAAATACCCGATGATTTTCGTGGTGCTGCGATGCCTATTTTGGCGCAAAGCCTTGCTGAAAATGAGTTGATTAATGCTGAGATTATTGGCCGTGCGGCGTACCAATTGCAAAAAAAACCGGCTTCATGGAGTGAGCGTGGTGCACATTCTAAAAAACGACAAGACTTAAAGTTACTCTGGCACGTATTGGTAAAATACGGGGAGAGTACTGGTCAATAAATGTTATTACCAACAATAAATTGTTTTACTCGCATTGCTTCCCCTTTGGTTCTTTTTGCAAATTAGCTTGGTTTTGTCGCTCAACGTGTTTGTGCTTAACACTGTGATGTTGTTTGTGATTAACCATTTTATTTGTAAAAGATGCACTTTATTGAATTTGATAAGTTTCAAGCTGATAGTGGTTAAATTTAATCTTTAAATAAGGCTTTATTAGCAAAATGTGAATCAGATAACATTTACACTGTTTTAGGTGTTAACTCGATGCCAGTACTGCGATACTGCGTGATTAAAGTGGTCATCGATAACTCTGCCGGAGCTTCATGGACAAGTCGTTAGAAAAGTCATTAGCCAAATGGCTTAAAAGCCAACAATCTTCTTGTGGTATTTTCCTCAAACTATCGGTGCTATGTGGTGTGCTAAATGGCATTGCCATGGTGGCACAGGCCTATTTTATTGCTCAGATTTTACAGGGTGTCATTATTGATAACCTTGTTCCCGCCACATTAAACATTCAATTTTTTGCCCTTATTGGTTTGCTATTCACCCGAGCATTGTTAGCGCAGGTGCGTGAACGGATAAGCTTTGAGGCGGGCAAACGTTTACGCACCGACATACGCCAAGCGGTGCTCAATAAATTAGTCGCATTAGGGCCGGTATTTATTAAAGGCAAACCTGCTGGGTCATGGGCAACCTTAGTATTTGAGCAAGTTGAAGATTTGCATGACTATTATGCTAAATACCTACCGCAGATGATGCTGGCAGGGTTTATTCCTTTGCTTATATTAGCCTGTGTGTTTCCGCTTAATTGGGCCGCTGGGATCATTTTGATGGCCACGGCACCATTGATTCCGCTATTTATGATTTTAGTGGGTATGGGCGCCGCAGATGCTAATCGTAAAAATATGCAGGCGTTATCACGTTTAAGCGGTCATTTTATGGATCGCCTAAAAGGCCTGCAAACGTTAAAGCTGTTTAATCGCGGTGAAGCCGAGTTAGTTAACATTGAACATGCTTCGGAAGATTTTCGTGCCCGGACGATGTCGGTATTACGCTTAGCCTTTCTTAGTTCCGCGGTATTAGAGTTCTTTGCCGCGGTATCGATTGCCGTGTTGGCGGTGTACTTTGGCTTTAGTTACTTAGGCCATTTAGATTTTGGTCACTATGGCGTACAGGTAAGTTTGTTTACTGGCATGTTCGTGTTGATTTTAGCGCCAGAATTTTATCAACCCCTGCGAGACTTAGGCACTCATTATCACGCCAAAGCTCAAGCGATAGGCGCTGCAGAAGCGTTGGTTGAGCTACTTGATTATCACGTTAATACCCCTGCTAAAATCCATTCAGCATCACCAGATATGGCGTTCACAGCCGACAGCATAGACATTCAAGCGATTGGGGTTGAAGTGTTTAGTTTAGATGGTCAGCGTTTAGCTGGGCCAATATCATTTACATTACCCGCAGGTGAACACTGGGCTATTGTGGGCCCAAGTGGTGCGGGTAAAACCAGCTTGCTTAATGCGTTGCTGGGTTTTTTGCCTTATCAGGGATCGTTACTGATTAATGGTCAGGAGTTGTCACAACTTAATGTGGCTCAGTGGCGGCAACATTTGGCTTGGTTAGGGCAAGATCCGCAATTGTTTCATGGCACGGTGAGAGAAAATGTTGCATTGGCCAATCCGCAATTAAACGATGAACAAATTATGACGTTGCTAGAACAAGCTGATATCAGTGAGTTTGTAAAGCAGCAACCATTAGGCCTCGATTTAGTCATAAGCGACCAAAGTGCAGGAGTGTCAGTGGGCCAGGCCCAGCGTTTTGCATTAGCACGTGCGTTGGCACAACCCGCTAAATTGTTTTTATTAGATGAACCCACTGCCAGCTTAGATGCCCAAAGCGAGCAGTCAGTGCTGGCCTCGTTGCACCGCGCGATGCAGTCGACAACAGCATTAACCGTTACCCACAAATTAGATGATTTACACAACATGAATTACGTATTGGTGATGGACAACGGAATGGTAGTGCAGCAAGGCCATGTAAATGATTTACAGCAGGCTGATGGATTATTAGCACAAATGCTCAATCAGCAACAGAATCAACAACCGGAGGTGTGCTGATGTCGCAACCCGTTGATGCCGCGCCGCGTAACATTATTCAGGTGTTACGGCCGTTTATTGCTTTGTTCCGCCGCCAGTGGCTGATGATGTTAGTCGGCTTATTGCTTACTTTTACCACGTTACTCACCGGTATTGGTCTGTTGTCTTTATCTGGTTGGTTCTTATCAGCCAGTGCGGTAGCAGGCTTAGCAGTGTTGACGGCCCAAACATTCAACTTTTTTACCCCGGCAGGAGGCGTTCGATTTTTCTCCATCGCCAGAACAGCAAGTCGTTACGGCGAGCGCTTAGCAACGCATGAAGCGACCTTTAAATTGCTGACTCAACTGCGTGTTTGGGCATGGAATAAGTTGCTACCGTTGAGTGCTGCTAACTTACAAGGTCTGCGCAGAGGCGACTTACTCAATCGTTTAGTTGCCGACATTGATACGTTAGATCATCTCTACTTACGCTTACTCACGCCAATGACCGCATCTTTGATGATGATTGGGGTATTGTTGGTGTTTCTCGGGTGGTTTGATAACCATTTAGCCTTGAGTTTATGTGCTTTGTTATTAGCGGCTTGGTTTATCTTACCGCTGGTATTTTATTACTTAGGTAAGGCACCTGGGCAAGCATTGATGCAAGCGCAAAGGCAATATCGAGTCGAGTTGTTTGATGTTATTCAGGGGCAAGCTGAATTAAGTTTATTTGGCGCCAATAAGCGTTATTTAGCCCAACTTGATAAATCACAGCAGGCTTTATTTAGTCAGCAAACTACCATGGCTAATATTACTGGGTTGAGCCAAGCATTATTGATATTAATCAATGGCATTGCAGTAGTGTTTATGTTGTATTTAGCGGGTCAAAGCGTCGGGGATGCCACGCCTCCGGGGCCGTTAATGGCCTTAATGGTGTTTGCCACCATGGCCAGCCTTGAAATGATGATGCCAATAGCCGGTGCATTTCAACATTTATCTAGCACAGTACTTGCCGCCCGAAGGGTGACCGAAATAACCGAACAAACACCGAGTGTTAAATTTAATGCTAACAGTCACTTGCAAGCAAAACACGGCGCCTTGCAGCTCAGTGGTGTTCACTTTGGTTATCACAGCCATTCACCGGTGTTACAAGGTGTAGATTTGACTCTTAAAGCCGGTGAAAAAGTGGCTATTTTAGGTCCCACAGGTTGTGGTAAATCCAGCTTGTTGGGGCTGATTACTCGTGATTGGGCGCCGCAACAAGGGTCTATTTCGCTTGATGGCGAGCCCATAAGTGCCTACAGCGATGCCAATCTTCGTGCTGCGATGACCGTGGTGAGTCAGCGAGTTTATCTGTTTTCTGGCACCTTACGTGACAATTTAGCCTTGGCGTTGCCCTTTGTGCAAAGCGAAACCCAAAAAGCTCATGATCCTCGTTTTATAGAGGTATTACAGCGCGTTGGTTTACAAACCTTGTTGCAGGGCGATAAACCATTAGATTGCTGGATAGGTGAGGGCGGTCGGCAATTATCGGGTGGTGAGCAGCGCAGAATCGGAGTCGCAAGGGCATTATTGCGTGACGCTCCTTTGTTATTGCTTGATGAACCGACTGAAGGATTAGATAAACGTACCGAGCGTGAAATCCTTAACGTGTTGCTCGATTTTGCGGAGCATAAAACCCTGTTAATGATTAGTCATCGTTTAACTGCGTTAGAACAAATGGATTGCGTGTACCTTTTTCAACAAGGTCGACTAATTCAACAGATAGCGGATTAAACTCTTAGCCTAGCGCGATAGAACATACGTTATGGCTGTTTTGGTGCGGAGTAATCAAGCCTAATTTGTAGATATTAATCAATCTAGTCGTGGGTTTTTTATGGATTATTGGTTATAACATGTACCGCTAATACTGCCGGAATGTAACAACCCTTTTGACACATAAATTACATAAATAGTTTTATCTCGAGACCATAAATTGACCTGCTTCACAAATCTGGCATTCGGTTATGTTCCAAAATTACAGTCCTCGCTCGGAGTGTGATCTTAGTTACTATATTAGTAGTTGCAAACATATAACATAAGCTATCGAATATTTTTAGATGGTGAATGTGATGGCTGGTGTTACCAATCCAGTAATAACTATTAAGCGCGGACTTGATATCCCGATTGCTGGAGAACCACTGCAGCAAATAGATGGCGCACCTAAAACGACCCAAGTGGCGTTAATTGGTGAAGAATACGTTGGCTTAAAGCCTACAATGTCGGTTGAAGTGGGTGATCATGTCGCCAAAGGCCAAGTGCTGTTTGAGGACAAGAAAACCCCTGGCGTGTTATTTACTGCGCCAGCCAGCGGAGTTGTTTGTGCAATTAATCGCGGAGAGCGCAGGGTACTGCAGTCGGTAGTGATTGATTGTGATGCCACGCAAGAGCCTGCCATTATTCTCCAATCAGTGGATATTCATGCACTATCACATCAAGCAGTTAAAGACGGTTTAGTCCGCAGTGGCTTATGGACTGCGCTGCGTACGCGTCCTTTTTCTCGAGTGCCCCAATTAGATGTCAGTCCTGCAGGGATATTTGTTACTGCTATTGACACTAATCCTCTTGCGCCCGATCCGCGTGTCATTATTGCCACTCAACCACAGGCTTTCCAAGCCGGATTATTTGCCCTTACGTTTTTGACCACCGAAAAAGTGTATTTATGCCAAGACGATGGCGTTTCGTTATTGGCAGATGCCAGCAGCGAGTACGACTTATCGCAAGTCAGTGTGCAACGCTTTAACGGCGTGCACCCAGCAGGATTAGTCGGCACTCACATTCATTACCTGTTACCAGCCAGTATTGAACGCCAGGTGTGGCATGTGGGTTACCAAGACGTGATTGCCTTCGGCAAACTGTTTTTAACCGGTGAACTGTATACTGATCGCATCGTCGCGCTAGGGGGGCCTAATGTATTAAAGCCGCGTTTAGTACGTACCCAGTTAGGCGCAAAGTTAAGCAAATGGGTAAATGGTGAAATTGACCAGCGACAGTCGCGCATTGTGTCTGGGTCATTATTGTCAGGCCATACCGCTGCTGATGTGTACGATTACCTAGGTCGATTCCATAATCAAATTAGCGTATTGACTGAAAATGAACGTCAAGAGTTGTTGCCTTGGGTGCGTCATGACAGCAGTAAATTTTCACTTACCGGCATCATGATGTCAGGTTTTAGTCGCACCAAAAAACTGTTCGATTTCACCACTACTGCTGGTGGTTCTCCGCGAGCCATGATGGCGTTTGGCCAACTGGCCCGCGTTATGCCGCTTGATATTTTACCCATCTTGTTAGTACGTGATTTAGTGGTGCGAGATACCGATGAGGCACAACTGCTCGGCGCATTAGAGCTAGATGAAGAAGATTTAGCGTTGTGCACTTTTGTGTGCCCAGGAAAGTATGACTTTGGTAAAGAACTTCGTGCTTGCCTAGATATTATCGAGAGGGAAGGTTAATGAGTCAGCAACAGAAAAAGCCTAGCAAACAAGACAGCTATTACGCTCATGGCAACTCGATGCGCAGCTATTTACGTTCGTTGTGGATAGCCAATGGTCGTAGCACCAAAGGTGATGTGCATATTCGTGATGCGATTGATGTTAAGCGCACCATGCATATTGTGGGCATGTGCTTATTTCCTGCAATGTTATTGGGCATGTACAACATTGGCCTGCAGGCTCAAATAGCCATTATTGCCGGGGCAACACAGCCGGATGTATGGCAACTTGCCTTTTATGACTTACTGTTTGGCCCACTTACGCAAAGCGCAGGTTTAATCAGTTTGTTCGCCTATGGTGCCAGTTTTTATGTGCCATTTTACTTAACCGCGTTGGTGGTCAGTTTGGTGTGGGAAGTGGTGTTTGCCAAAGTGCGCCACCAAGAACTGCACGAAGGCTTCTTTATCACCGCGTTATTATTCTCACTCATATTACCTATCTCTACGCCGTTATGGATTGTGGCTTTGGGCCTTAGCTTTGGTGTGGTCGTGGCCAAAGAGATGTTTGGTGGTATGGGTTACAACTTTTTAAACCCTGCACTGGCGGGTTATGCGTTTATTTATTTTGCATACCCAACAGAAGTGGTGTCATTAAGCCAGTTTGTGGCGGTTGATGGCTTTTCTGGTGCAACGACGTTAACCCTTACCGTGGCTAAAAAATTAAGCTTTATTGATGTGAGTTGGTTCAGCGTATTAAGCGACAGCACTTGGTGGGATGCCTTTTTAGGTTTTACCCCAGGTGCAGTGGGTGAAACCAGTACCTTAGCCATCCTTATCGGTGGTGGTATTTTACTGCTTACCCGCGTAGCTGATTGGCGTGTGGTAGCCGGCGTGATGCTAGGAATGATCATAACCGTTTTGTTGTTTAACTACTTTGGTTCTAGCAGAAATCCTATGTCGGCAATGCCGTGGACATGGCATTTAGTCACTGGTGGTTTTGCACTGGGGATGATGTTTATGGCCACCGATCCGGTAACGGCGTCATATACCCGCAAGGCTAAATTTGCCTTTGGTTTTATGATTGGTTTTATGACCATTATTATTCGTTTACTGAATGCCAAAATGCCAGAGGGCATTATGTTGGCTATTTTGTTTGCTAATTTATGGGCACCGTTATTCGACTACTTAGTCGCACGCGCCAATATTAAACGGAGACTAAAACGTCATGGCCTTTAAGAAAGATAGCGTCGCTGGAACAATGATTTTTATCATCATTTTAAGCCTAGTTTGCTCATTTATGATCACCGGTACCGTGGAGATTTTAAAAGAGCGTAAGTTGGCTAAAAAGCGCGAAGAAGTGCAGCAGTTTGTGTTAAAGGCTGCGGACATCGACATCAGCCAAGGTGACTTTAGTGAGTTATTTGCTCAACGAGTGAAGCCTAAGATGGTTAACTTGGCGACAGGCAAGGTGACTGAAAAAGCCAATCTACTTGATTTTGATGAGCGAATGGCATCGATCAACCCTGAAACCTCGACCAAACCGAAAAAAGATATCGCTAAAATTAAAACCATGGCGACCGACATTCGTATTTTTGAGGTGTATGACACCAATGGCCAACTTGCCAGCATTGTTATGCCGATCTATGGCAAAGGTTTATGGTCGATTATTTACGGTTACATGGCGATAAAACCAGACTTAAACACTATCGAAAATATCGTGTTTTATGAACATGGCGAAACCCCAGGTATTGCGGACTTTATTACTGACCCACAATGGTTAGCCTTGTGGCAAGGCAAAACGTTATTTGATGCCAAAGGTAATATTGCCATTAAAGTGGTTAAGGGCGGCGCCAAAGATGGTGACATTCACGGTATTGATGGCGTAAGTGGGGCGACTCGTTCCGGTGTCGGTATTCAGCGCTTAGTCGAGTTTTGGTTTGGCGTAGAAGGATACCAAACCTATCTACACACGTTAGCTGCGGAGGGTAAGTAAATGAGTCGTGCTATTTCAACTCGTGAGATCCTAACATCGCCAATTATGGCTAATAACCCTGTGGCAATACAGGTATTAGGTGTGTGTTCGGCTTTAGCGGTCAGTAATTCGATGCAAACTGCATTCGTCATGACACTTGCTGTGACCTTTGTGTTGGTATTTTCTAACTTGATAATCTCAAGTATCCGCAATTTTATTCCTAATAGTGTGCGGATTATTGCGCAAATGACGGTGATTGCCTCGTTGGTGATTATTGTCGATATGGTGCTACAAGACGTGGCGTATGAATTGTCAAAACAGTTGTCTGTGTTTGTTAGTTTGATCATCACTAACTGTATCATTATGGGCCGAGCTGAAGCCTTTGCGATGAAACATCCGCCTCATTTAGCCGTATTTGATGCCTTAGGCAATGCCTTGGGTTATGGCTTAATTTTAATGGGCGTAGCGTTTATTCGTGAGCTACTGGGGCGTGGCAGTTTGTTTGGTCACAACATATTTACCACTGTTGAAAATGGCGGTTGGTATCTTGCAAATGAAATGTTCACTTTACCACCCAGTGCGTTCTTTTTAATTGGCGTGATGATTTGGGTCATTAAAATCATTCAGCGTAAGCGCGGATAAGGAAACAGCATGGAACACTATATTAATTTATTTATCCAAGCGGCGTTTATCGACAACATGGCGCTGTCATTTTTCTTGGGTATGTGCACCTTTTTAGCCGTGTCGAAAAAGGTCTCTACTGCATTTGGTTTAGGCATTGCGGTGATTGTGGTCATGATGCTGGCTGTGCCATTAAACCAAATTATCTACGTTAATATCTTAGCGCCAGGCGCATTAGCTTGGGCTGGGTTTCCTGAGTTGAATTTAAGCTATTTACAGTTGATTACCTTTATTGGAGTCATTGCTGCATTAGTGCAAATCTTAGAAATGTTTTTAGACCGTTATATTCCGACCTTATATCAGTCATTAGGGATCTTCTTACCGCTATTAACGGTGAATTGTGCCATTTTTGCTGGGGTTATCTTTATGGCTAACCGTGACTATAACTTTACTGAGTCAGTGGTTTTTGCTGCGGGTTCTGGTGTGGGGTGGGCGATGGCCATTGTGTTATTAGCGGGATTGCGTGAGCGGATGAAGTTTCATGCTATTCCTGATGGGTTACAAGGCATTGGGATTACCTTTATTACCACCGGCTTAATGGCTCTGGGCTTTATGTCATTTGCGGGCATTACGTTATAACGCATTGAAGAGAAGGGTTATTTAATGGAAATGGCAATAGGTATTGGCATGTTTACCATAGTGGTAAGTTTGCTAGTGGTGGTGATTTTAGCTGCCAAACGTAAGTTAGTGAACACCAATGATATCACTATTAGTATTAATGGTGACGCCAGCAAAAGCGTGCAAACCCCTGCGGGTGATAAGTTATTGGGCGCACTGTCTGGACAACATATTTTTATACCATCAGCGTGTGGCGGTGGTGGTACATGTGGCCAATGCCGCGTAAAAGTAAAAGCGGGTGGCGGTGATATTTTAGCGACCGAACTTGATCATATTTCGAAAAAAGAAGCCAAAGAAGGCTGTCGTTTAGCGTGCCAAGTGACGGTGAGAACCGACATGGAACTTGAGATTGATGAAGAAATTTTTGGGGTTAAAAAATGGCAATGTGAGGTTGTTTCAAATAATAACCAAGCGACGTTTATTAAAGAGCTGTTATTAAAAATCCCCGACGGTGAAGATGTATTATTTAAAGCCGGTGGTTACATTCAAATTGAAGCGCCTGCGCATGAAGTACGTTATGCCGATTTTGATATTCCTGAAGAGTATCGTGGTGACTGGGTTAAATACGGTTTGTTCGATTTAGTGTCTACCGTTGATGAAGACGTATTACGTGCTTATTCAATGGCAAACTACCCTGATGAAAAGGGGACGATTATGCTAAATGTGCGTATTGCAACGCCGCCTAAAGCCGGTTTACCACCAGGCAAAATGTCGTCATATATTTTTAATTTAAAAGCCGGTGATAAGGTAACGATTTCTGGTCCCTTTGGTGAGTTTTTTGTCAAAGAAACCGATGCTGAAATGGTGTTTGTTGGTGGTGGTGCGGGTATGGCACCGATGCGATCGCACATATTTAACCAATTAAAAAGTGTTAAAACCAAACGTAAAATGAGCTTTTGGTATGGTGCTCGCTCAACTCGTGAAGTGTTCTATCAGCAAGATTTTGATAAACTAGCCGCCGAAAATGACAACTTTGTTTGGCATGTTGCTTTGTCTGATCCATTATCTGAAGATAATTGGACGGGTTATACCGGCTTTATTCATAACGTGCTGTATGAGAATTACTTGAAACAACATAAAGCGCCAGAAGACTGTGAGTTTTATATGTGTGGTCCTCCAATCATGAACGCGTCAGTGATAGCCATGCTAGAAAGCTTAGGTGTCGAGTCTGAAAACATCTTGCTAGATGATTTTGGTGACTAATGCTGTGTTGAGCGTTGGGTTTATGTTTGCTAGCCCATGTTCGGTCATTCATATTTACTCGTCCAAGCGTAGCTTAGAAGCTGTAAATAAGAATATGAACTGAGCGTATCAATAAAAAATCCCCATACTGTCATTGACGGTTTGGGGATTTTTTAGCAAATAGGGTTTCACTCGACATTAACGTTCAGAGTCGATATTAACGTTCAGAAAACGCCAGATAACGCATTACTTCGGCTTTGTTGAAACTTAGCACATTACCGTTTTGTTCAGTGAACAGTAAATTTTCGCGAGCATAACGCTTAATCGTAGTAGGGCTTTTGTCGAGTATTTCACAGACTTCATTTAAAGATAAATCGTTATCATCACTCATTCTCGTTCTCCTTACGTTATGGTTATAGTTACTCGTGTTGCCTTGTTAGTATTAAACATCATATGTGCATTAACTTGTCATATTCGCGTGTTTTTGTCGAGCTTAGTATTAAACCAATCACATTATTCTGCGTTGAAGCCTTTTGACGTAAAATGACTATGCCTTCAAGTCTTCGACTTGATTAACGTCATTTGAATTCCCACAGCATGAGCAGATAACTAATACGATTGGTATTAATAATGACAGCGATGCATCATGGCATTAGTGATAATTTGATGCGTGGGAGCGACCTGAGGCTTCAAAGCCACTTGGTACATCGACTCGGCTACCGTGTGCGCATTAATGGGCTGATATTTACGCAGCGGACCGATAAATAGAAACGATAAACCACCAAAAAGGCTTTGGCCAATATCTTCCATAAAACGACCATTATCTCGTGGTCCTAATAATAAGCTCGGTTGAAAAATATTGAGTACCGGTAAAGATAGTGCCTTAAGGGCTTGCTCTACTTCGCCTTTGACTCGATTATAAAACACGGTTGATTTAGCATCCGCGCCCAATGCGGTCACCACCATAAATTTAAGTGAAGGATTTTCTTGAACTTGGATAAGTTTAGCGAAAGCCAATACGGCTAATTTATCGACTTGAATAAAAGCTTCTTCGCTGCCCGCTTGTTTGATTGTGGTGCCTAAACAGCAAAACGCATGATCAACTTTTTCTGCCAATGCCAGCTCATGTACTTCGTCCAGTTGGCAGCAAATAAATTGCACTTTCTCAGCCCCAAATTGATGTTCGACCAAATTAGGTGCCGAACGGCCAATAACCAATACTTTACTATAATGTTCACTTTCAATGATGCGAGTAAGTAAGGTATTCCCCACTAAACCCGTCGCACCTATTATTGCTGCAATCATATAATCCTTTAGAAAGCTAAACCGACTCGCTAGACTCTAATCTGTCGCCTTAATGGTTTCAATAAGAATATTTTAATAGCAATTATTATCCTGTTTGTTAGCTTAGGACTATTACAAAAACTACCGGTTATTGAAAATGAGTTTTCACTTTATAAAAATATAACCATCATAAGAATAACAATCATAAGAATAGCAATCATAAGAACAACAATTAGGATGGATTATGAGCCAAGCGCATTTACCACTAACAGATTTTATTGAATATTCTCCAGATGAAATGCTCAAGCGGGCACAAGATAATTACCAGCAAGTTAAGCGACGTCATTCAATACGGGCATTCTCTGATCGCGCGGTACCCCAAGCCATTATTGAGCAGTGCATATTGGCAGCGGGCACGGCGCCCAATGGTGCTAACCATCAACCATGGCATTTTGTGGCGATAAATAGCCCACAGATAAAAGCGCAAATTCGTCAACAAGCTGAGGCGTTAGAGCAAGCATTTTATGCAGGTCGCGCCGGTGAAGAATGGTTAGATGCATTAAAACCTTTAGGCACTAATGCTGATAAACCGTATTTAGAACACGCGCCTTGGCTGATTGCAGTGTTTAGCAAAAAACGTACTGAAGAATCGGGTGAACAGAAAAGTAATTATTATGTGCATGAGTCTGTGGGGATTGCGACCGGTTTTTTAATTCAAGCATTGCATCATGCAGGTCTTGGCACATTAACGCATACGCCAAAACCGATGAGTTTTTTAAGTAAAGTGTGTGGGCGCGACAATGATAATGAGCGTCCGTATATGCTTATTATAGCGGGATACCCGGCCGATGGAGCGACCATTCCACAGTATGCTATTGAGAAAAAGTCGCTTGCGGAGATTTGTGATTTTATTTAATGGTGTTCACTGTTAGTCTAGCTGTATTTACAAAACGACAGCTTGTAAAACGGCTGCTTGTAAAATGACTGCTTGTAAAATGATTGTTGGTAAGAATATCATTGATCTCAATGATCGTCGTTAGATACGTATTAAAAGGAGTTAATATGAAATTGTTAAGTTCGTTGTTGGTTTGCTCTCTAGGCGGGATTGTCTCCATGCTAGCAGAAGCAGATGATGCTCAATTAGGCCACTTAGTCGAATTATCGATAACACACAATGATAACGCTATTGGGTTAAGTTGCTTGCCAAGAACTGAAGCCGCTGGCGAAACCGCTGATTGGGTGATTGAGTGTAACCGTTTGGCTTATCAATATTTAATCAGCCAAACGGGCGAAGGTATTGAGTTTAATCGCCAAGTTAATGAAAAGCCTTTTGGGATGGCAGCCGATTTTATGGCGAAAACCTTGATGGCGGACCCATCAGGATTTAAGGCGGTCAATATTTCGCAAGAGTTTGAATTTACTCATAAGAAAACTTAATAGCCTCTTTTTTCGTCTCGATTTTTACATTTTTCTGAATACATAACTAACCCGCTATGGCTTTAATACTGCTATAGCGGGTTAATTATGTATTGCTCATCAGTAGCTATTAGTTGGTAGCAACAGTCATCATTTATATACCCCGACGCGTTTAACTTAAATCAGTCATATAACGATGGCGTGTCTTCAGTGGGACGGGTTTTAAAACGACGATGAAGCCACATGTATTGAGCTTTGTTGCGGCTAATCAGTTGTTCTACAATCTGGTTACCACGAATGGCGTCGTCTGTTTCATTGTCGCCAGGAAAATGCTCTAAAGGCGGCATTATTTCAAGGGTGTAGCCTTTGTCATCACTATTACGTTCAACAAAAAAAGGCACTACATTGGCTTTACCTAATCTTGCCAGTGAGGTTGCGCCAGTAATGGTGGCAGCGTCTGGCACGCCAAAAAAAGGAATAAACACCGCGCTTGAACGGCCAAAATCTTGATCGGCGGTATACCAAATGACATCAGGACTGCGCAAACTGCGGATCATCTGGCGCACATCACGCTTAGGCACTAAGCCTTTGTTTGAACGTAAGCGACCTTTGACTTGTAAGTATTCCATCACCGGATTGTTATGGGGACGATACACGCCAATTCCCGGGGCAAACTGGCCAAATATACGCGCGCCCATTTCAAGTGGTAAACAATGTACCGCAAATAAAATCACCCCTTTGCCATTGTCTAAACTCTGACTAACATGCTCAGTGCCTTTAATGGTCATGTGCTGTTGCACGCGCTCGTTTGACCACCACCATGCGTTAATGGTGTCAAATACCGCTTTACCGGTTTCTTCAAAAGTACGCTCAAGCAGTTGTTGCTTGTCTGCATCACTCATCTCAGGAAAGCATAAATTGATATTACGCTTAGCGGTATGGGTTCTTCCGCTCGCAACTTTCATGACTAATCGACCAATGCCACGGCCAATTTTCATTTGCCAAGACAGAGGTAATAGTAAGGTTAAACGCATCAAACCGACGCCAAACCATATAGGCCAATGTTTAGGATGATATAAATCAGAAGAAAATTCGGCTTTCTCGACCACGGACAACTCGTCTAGTTCACAAAAAATTATTTGTTATTCTAACTCATATTTAGATGAAAATTAGGTACAATCACGGTTAAATTTTTACAAGACAGCGAATACACTATGAAGGTTTCTCTCCCAGCTTTTGAAAATGCGCGCGTTTTAGTGATTGGCGATGTGATGTTAGATCGCTATTGGGTAGGCCCTACGGGACGCATTTCACCCGAAGCCCCTGTACCTGTTGTTAAAATTAATCAAATTGAAGATAGACCCGGCGGCGCCGCCAACGTGGCATTAAACATTGCAACATTAGGTGGACATGTCCAGTTAGCGGGCATAGTCGGCCAAGATGAAACCGCACAAGCATTAACCCAAGGGGTAAAAGTGTTTGGGGTAGAACCGCAATGGTTAACGGTAGCAGACAAGCCGACAATTACTAAATTACGAGTATTGTCGCGTAATCAACAGTTAATCCGCTTAGATTTTGAAGAGCAATTTGAGAAAGCGACTAGCCAAGCATTATTCGCGCAAAGCGAAGCCATTTTAGACAATGTCGATGTATTGGTATTGTCTGATTATGCCAAAGGCGCCATTGATGAACCTAAGGACTTTATTGCTAAAGCACGAGCCAAAGGGGTAAAGGTATTAGTTGATCCGAAAGGGCATGATTTTGCTCGTTATCACGGAGCTTCATTAATCACGCCAAACATGAGCGAATTTGAAGCGGTTGTCGGTACGGTAACCAGCGAAGATGATTTAATCGAAAAAGCACAGAAACTGATTAAGTTGCACGACTTTGACGCCATTTTAGTGACCCGTTCAGAAAAGGGCATGACGTTAGTGTCGCAAAGCCAACCCGAACTGCACATTCCAACGGTTGCACGTGAAGTTCACGATGTTACGGGAGCAGGTGATACGGTGATTTCTGCTTTGGCGACCTCAATTGCTGCCGGTGCTTCGTTAGCGCAAGCTTGTGCGATAGCCAATACCGCCGCGGGCGTGGTTGTAGGTAAACTTGGCACTTCAACGGTTAGCCGCATTGAGCTGATTCAAGCATTAGCCCTTAACCATGGCGAGTCTGGTTTTGGGGTAATGACAGAAGATCAATTAGCTTATGCAATGGATCAGGCCCGTTTACGCGGTGAGCGCATTGTCATGACCAACGGTTGTTTTGATATTTTACATGCTGGCCATGTGAGCTATTTACAGCAAGCTAAAGCCTTAGGTGATCGCCTTATTGTTGCTGTAAATGATGATAGCTCGGTGACGCGCTTAAAAGGCCCTGGACGTCCGGTTAATCCTGTTGATCGCCGTATGGCAGTTTTAGCGGGTCTAGCATCGGTAGACTGGGTAGTCCCTTTCACTGAAGACACACCACAACGTATTATTACGCGATTATTGCCAGATTCTTTAGTCAAAGGCGGCGATTACAAAGTGGAAGATATTGCTGGTGGTGCTGAAGTGATGGCTGCAGGTGGCAAGGTTGAAGTGCTTGGATTTGAAGATGGTGTATCCACTACCGCTATTATTCAAAATATTATGTCACAAAAATAGTTGATGCTTAGATACTGGCAACGGTCATTACTCAAGTTATTAAGCTGTAGCGTTGCTTGCGCGCCGTTATTGGTTTGTCACTTTGTTAATGCCGGCCAGCTTATTACGCCTCAATCTATGACCACAAATCAACTAAAAACCACAACAGTTATGGTTGAAAATGTTTTGGCGAGTGATGACATTCGCCAGGCTTATTTTATCCCAATAGCAACCAAACAAGCGCTAGTATGTTCTTTATCTTCACTGGTAAGGTGTATTGCGTTACTCCCTGCTTCATTACAACAACAAACCGCTTTTTCTGTTGCCAATATTCGCCGCGCCGTTGGGCGTAAAAGTGCGATGGTGCTGGTTGCTGAACATCACATAATAGCAGGGGTTATTGTTGTCAATCCTGCTAACAATATGGCTGAACAGAGTGGCGCAATTGGTTTAAAAACTTATCAGTTGCCATTAGCCAACCAAATACAATTAACCTTGTGGCATGAAATAGGCCATTTATATAACATTGCATTACAAGGCAGTATTTTACCCTCATCTTTAACTGAGTATCAGCATGAGTGGCTAGCGGATTTGTATCTGTTATGGCGTATTGCGCAGCATTATCAGCAGCTCGATTTAGCGTGGCAACAATTTCATCGCCGAAACCTGGCCCTTATCAACGACAGTGGTAATTTGTCGCATTGGAGCGCGCCTCAACTTCAAATTGTGCTCAATCATTATAATGCCCAACAATTGCAGCATTTTACTCACTATGAGGATTTTTTATCCGCAGTTTATCCATTAATGCCGACGTGGTCGCCGCGTGACATGGGAGAATTTTCTAGCTTAGTGCAGCGTACTTTTAGTGCGGTTCAATCTTTGCCAGGGTACATTTTTTGGCGTCAATCGGAGCTAATTCAAGTGTTGTCGCCGACATTAGAAAGGTTAATGGGTAAGGCTGAGGCACAACGTTGGCTGAAAAATCAATTCTTAACCGAAAATAATATGTAAATTTTTGTAACCTGTTTTTATCACCTTCTGCAGCTCATTAAATTGTGATTTTTTATAACCTTTGATTTTAAAGGGTAAATAAATAGTTATCGCGATAATGTTCTGTTTTATCTTGTCTTTCTGGATATTGTACGGTTAAAAATGTTGTAAATTCGCTAATTCTTAGCAGAATTTTCTAGTTTGGTCTGGTAAGCTCTGGCACCAAAATAATTAGAGAGACCAAGTTTATGGCCAAGCGTTCACGAGTTGAAACTGAGTTAACCGTTAACCAAATTTTAGATGAAGCCTTTAAACAAATCCTCACGATTGGTTTTGAGGCGATGTCTTATACCACGCTGTCTGCCGCCACTGGAGTCAGCCGAACGGGTATCAGTCATCACTTTCCGCGTAAAACAGAATTTTTAGTGCGTTTAGATCAGCGTATCGGACAGTTTTTTATTGAAGGATTAGATTTGTCTTCGATATCGGCACTAGAGCAATCATGGGCTGAAGTTATGAAACAACCTGAACGTAAAGCAGTATTACAACTGTTTTTTAGTTTATGTGGCAGTAGTGACGAAAGCATGAAAATACTCAAATCGCTTAATATTGTCATCGAGGCTGCTGTTAGTCATTTTGCTGATGCTGGGCGTAAATGTGTTGAGCAACTTATCGGTAATAGTGCCTTGGCATTATTACAAGACGTGCCAAAGTAACTGATCAAAATTCACGAGTTTGTTACATGTACCAATTTGTTGTAAGCACTAAAAATTTTGGCTATTTAAGTTTTACCCTGTAAGTAACAAATCGGTATTAAAATTGACATTATGATCAATACGATATCGAAGAGACTATTCCATATTGGTATCTGAGCATTCAATAAGTTGAATTACGCAGGTATCGTTATGGAATGGTATTTCGTGAACGATGAACATCGCTCACGTATCTTGGTTTACGCCAGCTTTCTACTTTCATATCTGTCGCACATTTGCTGCGCTTGCTCGTCATCAAAAGCACGTAAGCCGCTTAATACTAATGTTTTGACTCCGCTACCAATCACTTTTCCTTCGCTTTGCAGTTCAAAGGTGAGGGTGACATCGCCACGCTTGCCATCAATCGCTAAGTCTTGTTTGATAAGGTGCAAACTGATGGTGCTGAAATCAAAATGGTCTAAATGAAATGACATGCTTTCATAAATCACTAATGGGCGATCAGGGTTAATCATGACCTTGTATTGCTTCATCATCGGCACAAGTACGTGGATAAAGTTCAATCCTGAAAAAGCAACATAACTTTTAATAAATGCCGCTGTTTGAATATCACATTGGCACACTTCACCTTGACGCTCAATATGCAGATATTCTTTGCCTTTGGTGTCGCTAATGCTGAATTTATTGACCACATTTTTATCGATGTGCAGCTCAACGTTATCACCGACCATGCCGGCAAACTTAAACTGCATGTTTTGGCTTAAGCCGTATTGGGTCAGCACTAGTGCAAATAATAAATCGCCAGGGACACAAAAGCGTTTAGCGCCCACATCGTGTATAGGGTTGAAATCTCCAGCGATTTTTTTGGCGAAGTCACTGGCTTGTTGAGCCGAAATAAACACGCTTTGATCTTGCTTAGTAAAATAAGGTGATAAAAACATAAAGAATAATTCTTATTAGTCAGTTGTCTGCTATCGCACAGCAGCGGTTTGTAACTGATTATGCAGCAATAAACATGCTTTTGGACAACAATATATTAATAAAATAGTTAATTGAGCCAGAGTGTACTTTAAAACATCAATTAAACTCACCCGATGACTAGGCTGTACATCTTTCGCTTCAATTAAAACGTATTTGACTTGAACGAAAATTAATCAGTAAAGAACAACAGACCTAGACTCTAATTACACACCTTTCCATTGCAAATTATTCAAGGGGTATCCACCAAACCACTTTGGCTCATCGAGTACGAAATGAGAGGTGATATTTTCGATGCCTAAATCTGCTTGTAAAAGCTCATCACAAAAGTCATTAAATTCTTCAATAGAAGTGCAAATGACAAAAGCGATATAATCAATTCCACCATTCACTCTTAAGCAGTCGACTATTTGAGGGTATTTTTTTGCAGAACGCTCGAAAATAGAGCAGTTTTGGTAGGTGTTACTCTTTAGCTTAATATTGATATAGGCTTTTACATTAACGCAGAGTTTATTGATATCTAACGCCATAACATACTGTAATATATAGCCACAATCTTCCATCGCTTTTACTCGTTGCAGGCATGCGCTGGGTGACAAACCTACCCGTTCAGATAATTCGTTATTACTAATTCGAGAGTTATTCTGTAGTTCAATAAGAATATTTCGATTTATTTTATCCAGTTTGACAGGTTTTTTTATCATTCATCTTGTCCTTTTATGCCTTGCAAAAGAATAACCTGATTTGTAGGCATTATTCACCAAATAACTCAAAATAGTTAACATGTTTCCGATTAAAATTTTTAATAAATATATGATAATTATTAAATTATAATTTTCTGGAGAGTATAGATGATACATAACCCAAAAGTAAAAATACACACTGACATTGGCGACCTCATCGTTACTCTATACGCTGATAAAGCACCCGTAACAGTCAGTAACTTCTTAAATTATGTCCAACAAAAACGATTCAATAACTCGACGATATTTCGAATTGTCACTGAAAGTAATGCTGAGCAGCCTGAAGATGCCAATACAAAAATTCAAGTGATCCAAGCAGGATTACCGCCCGAACATCCATTACTTTTACCGCCGATAATCCATGAGTCAACAAAAGATTCTGGGCTTTCACATACTCACGGCACCATCTCGATGGCGAGATTTGAACCGGGTAGTGCTGATGGTAGCTTCTTTTTCAGTGTTGGCGATCAATTAGAACTTGATTATGGTGGTAAACGTTATAGTGACGGCCTTGGTTTCGCTGCTTTTGGCCGAATTACTGACGGGATAGACGCGTTAACAAGTATTTTTGAACAGGCAGAGCCACAAGAATATCTTAAGAACGAAATTACTATAAAATCAATAGCCTTGATTTGATTTCAAGGCTATTTCGTTTATGGGATAGCCTTATTTTGATTGGTAAGCTAGAGGGATCATTAATATAAAACACGCAACAAAACAGATAGATCCCATTACATTTACCCCTAAGTAGCTAAAGTCTAACATAATTTTACTTGCCACAATCGGACCAACAATGTAACCAACACCAACCCAGGTTTGGGCTGCAGTAATATATTTTCCTGAGTGGTCGGCATCTGAAATAATCGCAAAAGTTCTTGCGCCAACAATACTCCAAAAGAAGCTGAATATACTTAACAAAGCTAAATATTTAAATTCACTGACGTCAAAAGACACAACAATCAAACAAGCACTCATCAACACAATAGAGAGTAGTAACAACAAGGTGCTCTTGCCTTTAATATTTAACCAAGCAAAAAATAGCGCCCCCAATAAGCCCGCTATCATAGCAAGGGCGAGTGCTTGAGAAACATAATCTAACGACAATCCTGCATCCGTACCTACAAAGGAAATGTAGCTCCACGTACCGCCAATACCGATGTAAAAACAAAATAAACCAGCAAGTGCGATAAGAAAGTATCGCGTGGGAATTGTGTTTATAGCGCCATCATTTGTAAGCTTATCTTTGTAGCTTTGGCTGTTTTTGGGTAAATTATTGATGACAAATAATGGTGTTAAATAAAATATTGCCATGGCGACAAATACCCCCTGTAGCCCAGCAAATTGATAAATAGGTGCAACAGCTACCAGCCCGAGTGCTTGCACGGCAACGACTACCGCGGTATAAAATCCAAACCAACGATTTGGGTTAGTCGTCATACCGATTGAAGTGATGCCAACGGCCACGAGTAAACCTTCACCAATGCCTGCAATAACTCGAATGAGGCACAACACCAAAAAATCACCGGTATAGGCTGATGCCAAATTTGCACAGCAACTCAGTAATACTCCGGCAATGACGATATTCCTGAAATTAAGCTTTGCAACAAATGTTGAAAATACGAGGGTAGCCACCACGATGCCCATCGCATCGGTAGCGGCTAAATACCCTACTTGCACATTTGTCAGCTTCATTGTTAATGCAATAACTTCTAAATATACAGGCAAAAATAATAATACTAAGTAACCAATTGGAGCGGTTAATAAGCCTGCTAAACCAAATGCAAAATCTTTGGTTTTATGAATTGGTAATGTAGACATATAATCCTTTTGTTTTTAGAAGTCTTAACATTCAATAAAGTTACTGATTATATTGGTATATTTCTATAGCTTCCTGTTCGGAAATAAATCCATTAACAATATCTTTAGTGATAGATTGTGCTGAACGTTTTAATGGGTCTCCCCAACCGCCACCATTGCCAGTGACTAAGCGTATTAAGTCACCTTTCTCTAAAGGATATCGGCTTTTTCGACTGAATCTAGCTTTTTCATTGCCATCACTATCAATAATCGCGATATAGTTACAAGAACCGTTCTGGCCACCATTGGTTCCCCATGTTGGTGTGATCCCTCGACCAAAAAAGCTCGAAATATCAGCTCCATCACCTAATATGCGATACTCGAGAATAACCCCTTTACCACCGCGAAATTCACCACAACCAGCACTATCTGGATTAAATTCATAGCGCTCAACGCGAACACCATAACGCTCTTCAGTGATCTCTATGGGTATATTGCTCGTTTCGCCATTGCCAACACAGAACTGACCAGACTCACCATCTTTGATGATATTTGCTCCCCAACCACCGACTAATGGTTCAACCAACAAAAATGGTTCTTTTGTCAGAGGATTAATTCCCGATAAGCTTATTGTGCACACAGAGCCAAATTGACCAGCAGTTAATACTTCTGGAATGGCAGAGGAGAGTGCTTTACGGATCACATCCGCCGCACAAACCATTGACTCAAAATAGGATGAAACAGGAGCAGGGCGCTGGGCTGTTAATATTGTGCCCTCTGGACACTCTACTCTAAGACGTCTAAAGCAACCGTCAGTAGCCGCTGCATTTGGCTTTACAACGCCCATAAATACTTCTCTCGCTGCCGAAACAAGCACACCCATAGTGCAATTAATTGGCCCAAGAGCTTGTTTTGACGAACCTGTAAAATCACAAATAAACTCTTCATCAGTGATAGTGACTTTGACTTTAATGACAAAGGGGCCGTGTCCCATACCATCTTCGTCGATAATATCTTCAGCATAAAAGTCGCCTTTGGGTAACGTTTTAAACTTTTCAAACACCATGGTATCGCCGTGATCTAATAGTTTATCAATTGCTGTTAATGTTGTTTCTTGTCCATATTTTTCTATCAAAGATAAAAAGCGCTGCTCACCTACTTTTAATGATGCCGCACAGGCTTTTAAATCACCCAAGGTCATTTCCGGTAAGCGCACATTTGCTTCAATCAAATCTAACAGCGATTGATTTGCAATGCCTTTTTCATACACTTTGATACCCGGGAACTGAAGGCCTTCTTGGTAAATAGAGCTTGCATCAGCACTGTAGCTTCCAGGGTCTTTGCCGCCAACCTCAGTCCAATGCGCTTTATTTGCCGTCCATGCAACCAATGTATGCTGATAAAATATAGGACGGATCATACACACATCGGATAAATGAGTGCCTCCGCCTGAGTATGGGTCATTTAAGATGAATACATCATCGGCATAAATATTATTGGCATCAAACTTTTCAATGATGCGCTGCACTGCAGCGTCGAGTGTTCCTATAAAACCCGGAATACCGTTACCTTGTGATATTAATCGCCCTTGGGCATCTGTTACCCCAATTCCATAATCTAATGATTCATAAATAATGGGGCTTTTACTGCTGCGCTTCAACGCTAAAAACATTTCTTCGCCAATCGCGATTAAGGCATTTTTAATGATTTCTATAGTAAAAATATCAACAGATTTAGGCTGCTGAGGTTCCTTGTTGGCTTGAATTATTGTCATGTTTAAAGTCCTTTAACTTAATACGTTAAGTGGATATGTATGCCACCAAAAGCATCTATTTCTACTTTGTTGTCGGGCAGAATGACTGTCGTAGTCGTTGGTTCTTCAATAATGGCTGGCCCTGAGAATTTCATACCGTGAGTCAATAATTCACGATTATAAAGAGGGGTGTTGTGGGTTCCCAATTCATCGAAATCGACATCGCGTTGGCCAATAATCGCAGTAGAGGCATCTGCACTTTCGCTTTTTGCTACTGGGGTAATTTCAGCTTTATCTAATAGACCAAATGCAACCAAATGAATGTTGACAATTTCTATCGCTGAATCTTCAAGATTGAAGGTATATTCTTGCTCGTGAGCTTGATGGAAACGTTGGGATAAAGTATCAATAAATTCTTTATTTTCGAGCGTTAACCCTGGAACAGGTATTTTTACGGTATGTTCTTGGCCATGATAACGAGCATCAACATAAAGCTCTAACATCACTTTATCTTCACTAAAACCATCTTCTTTGTAGTCTGCTAATGCATTGGTTATCACGCCATCAAAAGCTTTACCAATGTCTGTTTTGCTATCATGGGTAATACTGATTTTATGGGTGTGAATGTAATCTCGACGTAAATCAAGCATCAGCATTCCCCATGCTGAAAACACCCCAGCAAAGGGCGGAATAATGACCTTTCGAACATTAAGTTCTTTTGCTAGCGCAGTGGCGTGTAAAGCCCCGCCGCCGCCGAATGCCATCAGTGAAAAGTCGCGTGGATCAAAACCTCTGTTTACCGAAATAAGCTTAAGAGCATTAACCATGTTTGAATTTGCAATTTTCAATACACCATGTGCAATTTCCATGGCGGTGACACCAAGCGTATCACCGAGCTTTTTGAAGGCGTTATGCACAGCTTGTTGAGCAGGTTTGATTTCTCCACCCGCAAAGTTGTCGGGATTAATTCGTCCCGTATAAAGATTGGCATCTGTTGTCGTAGGTTCTGTACCATTACGACCATAAGCCACAGGTCCAGGCGTTGAACCGGCACTTTTTGGCCCGACATGTAAACTACCTGCAGCATCTATCCAGGCAATACTGCCCCCACCATTACCTATTTCAACGATATCAATGACGGGGGTTTTTATGGGATAACCTGCTGTGCTCTGTGTTTTCTCGAGCATATATTCGGTGGTGATCCGCGTCTCACCTTGGTTAATGAGTGAGCATTTTGCTGTTGTACCTCCAATATCTAAAGCTAGCAGGTTTTCGTCACCGATAACTTTACCGTATGCTACAGCGCCTAAAATCCCGCCTACAGGGCCTGACTCTACAAGTGTAATAGGATTTTTACAGGCGGCCTTTAAGGTTGCAATACCGCCATTTGACTGCATGATGTAAGGTGCATTTTTTAATCCCTTTTCGGCGAGTTTTTCATTCAGTTTATTTAAGTATTGCTGAGCGGGTGGGAGCACATATGCTGATAATACTGTGGTGTTCGTTCGCTCATATTCTCTCCACTCCGATGAAATTTCATAAGAGGCAATAACATCCACTTCAGGCCAGTATTTTTGGATCGCTATTACGGCTGCTTTTTCATGCTCATTATTCAAATAAGAATGTAAAAAACACACCGCAATAGCCTGAATATCTAGGGATTTAAAGTACGTTAAGATCTCTGGTAATAATGAGAGATCAAGCGGCGTTATTTCTCGGCCTAAATGGTCTAAGCGTCCGGGGAGTTCTCTGCGTAAATGGCGCTCAACAAAAGGCGTTGGTTTTTGATAGCAATTGTTAAAAATATCAGGGGTGTTACCCCGGGCTATTTCTAACACATCGCGAAATCCTTGAGTGGTAATTAACGCTGTTTTCACGCCTTTACGCTCGGTAATCGCGTTGATAACCACGGTTGAACCGTGTGCAAAAAAGTCGACATCGGCTAACGATATATTTGCTTTATCAACAGTATTGATCACCCCTTGCTCAAAATTAGGTGGGGTAGTATCACTTTTAACCGCTTTTACTGTGCCTTGTTCAATGTAAACAAGATCAGTAAACGTACCACCGACATCAGTCGCAACTCTAATCGTCATAATAATCTCTTTAAATAAATCAGAAAGGGTCGCCATATACATGGGCGACCCTAAAACCTAGAATGAATACTTAGCTTGAACCCCAACTTGTCGAGGGCTGTTTTGCATGCGAATTAATGGGTTATATAGGAATACTGTTTCTGGAGATTGCTCATCTAAGATATTGTTGGCAAACAATGAAACTGACCACGACTCATTATTGATGGTGAAATTAGCGTTGAGGTAGGTGTGAGAGTCTGTTTCTCCGGTATCATCATTGTAGATATCAAAGCTTCTTGGCCCGACAGTGTTAAATGCTAAGCGTGAGCTTAGTAACCAGTCTTTATGTAATTCAGTGTAATGAGTAATAGAGCCATTAAAGTTAAACTTAGAGACGTAAGGCATTGTACCACCTTCAGTTTCTTGTAAATCACGCCCTGATAAGATGTCAGTTCCTTTATTTTCAGTTATTTCGTTATCAATATAACCAGCCCCAAAAGACACTTTAATGTCTTCAGTCACATTGGCAGATAACTCTAGTTCTAATCCATTAATGATCACTTCATCGATATTTAAGTTTTCTAGGGTGAAAGTAGACGGGTTTAAACGCGTAAACTGAGCATCTTGCTGAACAATTCTAAAGGCCGCTAGATTTAACCAAATGGTGTCATCAAGCCAAGTTGTTTTAGAGCCAATTTCAATTGTGTCGGACACTTCTTTATCATATTGACGATTGACGGTAGGTGAGTATTCATTAAAACCACCACTTCTGAAGCCTTTTGAATAGGTGGTGTAAAGTAAAACATCGGGCGTATATTGCCAAGCAAGTGAGGCTTTAGGTTGGAGTTGGCTATAGGTTTGTTCGGCTTTTGATGCCGCTTTATCGCGTTCATCATATGCTTCGCGTGTTTCTGAGTCATACCTTAATGCAAATGTTAACTCTAAATCATCGGTAATATCATAATTACCTTGCCCAAAAAAGGCATAGGCGTAACTGTCTAGGACTGTTTTTTCACCTTCTAATACCAGAGAAGGATCTGAAGCCATTAGTGCTTTTACATCATTGTAGGTCACAAGTTCTGTTGGTGTGACATCAATAACCTGGTCATATGAAACATACCTGTCTTTTGTTTCTGCAAAACTGCCTAAGGCCCAACTAAATCCATCGTTGCTCTCTGAGACAAATCTCACTTCGAGATTCTCTGAACTTTCTTTTATCGGGTTGATTTGTGTTATTGGGAAATAAAAGTTTTCCTCGCTTGCGTCGGAGTGAGTAAAATCACCATCAGCAAAAAACTCAATATCTGAATCATTTGCAGAAAGCACTACTACCAATTTACCCAGGTCAAATTGACTTTCCAGTTTAGAGGATAAAAACCACATTTCTGAAATATCTTCACCGATTGCATTGCTATCGTTTTCAATACTAAAATCTTCTAACTCGTCGGCGGAAATCCTCGCCATATAATTACTCCCCTGTCTACTGTTGGAGTAGTTACCTCGAAAAGTGATATCTGTATCGTCAGTCATCAAATAGTGAAGCATTCCTTGGAAGCCATATGCGCTGTCAACAAAGTCGACATCTTCGTTGAAGTGAGCATTATCTATTTGCCCATCACTGTCGCGATAGTTTGCAGATATACGGTAATAAAGTTTGTCTTCAATGACAGCGCCACTCAAGGCTGAATTTAGCTTAACTTCATTCCCTTCGGCATATGATGCCTGTAATGAACCTTCAGTTTCATCGGTTGGGGCTTTAGTGATGATATTAACCGCTCCACCGATAGCATTTTTTCCATAGAGTGCCCCTTGAGGGCCTCTTAAGACTTCAATGCGTTCAATGTTATGCAATCCCTGGTTTATAAATTCTAAATTGGGTACGGTCACTCCATCAACCACATAGGCAATTGGAGCTTCGCCTACTTGAGGAGTTATTAGGCCACGAACGGTGATGAAATTTAAACCAGATCGAAAGTTTTTAGATACATCAAGATTAGGTGTCAGGGCGGCAAAGTCTTTGATTGTTTCTATTCTTGCTTGGGCAACTTCAGAAGCATTTATGACAGTGACTGAGTCTGGGATTTGTTGCAGTGTTTCCACTCGCCCGCGAGAAGTCACAACGATCTTTTCCATTTCGGCATTCTCTGCCTCCTGCGCATAAGCATGGTTTGTGACAACCAATGAATTTGCAATGGCGAGTGCGAGTGTCGTCTGAAAAAAAAGCTTACTTCTGCTCATACCTTTCCCCTGTAATATTATTATCGCTTTCTAATTTTCGTTAACTATAACCTAACGTGTTTTTAACAAAAAAATTACGATGATTAAGTAGTTGAAACAAAAATAATTGCTTAATTTTGTATTGAAAACGAATGATATGTTTTGAACATTCAGGGTGTTTTATTGAATTTATCGTGAATACAAACTGTTGAGTTGGATTTTGACTTTGATAACGTTAATTAAAATTCAAGCTGACAACAGTAAGGTCGAACAGTAAATTAGCATCAATTTGATTATGTCAAATTCTGTCGGCGGGAATGATTTGTCGATTATTAATATCGTCTTATCTGAGGGGGCAAGGCAAATTTTACCAAAATAAGAAATTATGTTTACCGTGTTTTTTAATGCTGTACATGGCTTTATCTGCTTGCTCGCAAACATTGGTAAACTCATCTAATTCATCAAATAAACTGATCCCAATACTGAGGCCTACTTTAATGCTTTCACCCTCTAATTCGATAGGGTGTTGATAGTGCGACAGTAAGGTTTTAGCCAAGGTTGTTAGTCGTTCCACATCATTACAATGGGCTAAAATGACAAACTCATCACCACCAAAACGTGCCACATGATGAAGTGGGTTTTGTGTTGAGTCTGCAGTGCTAAACAGTTGATCGCATATTTGCGCAATATCGTTGGCAATATGGATTAATAAACTATCGCCATATCGATGGCCTAAGTGGTCATTAATTATCTTAAAACCGTCCAAATCGATAAAGCACAGCGCGCCTTGATGTGTACTGTGAGTGCTTTTTCCTTGTTCAAAGGCAGCAATGAGTGCATTTCGATTGAGTAAATTAGTTAACGGATCACGATGAGCGAGTTTGGCTAAATCTTGTTCGTAGCGCTTTTCTTGGGTGACATCAATATGAGTGCCCATAATACGAAGCGGTTCACCGTTAATACCATATTCAATAATACGCCCACGGTCAGACACCCATGCAACAGTGCCATCTTTGTGCACCATGCGATGCACGGCTTGATAAATTTCAGCATTACCGGCTACATGACTTTCAAAGGCTTGTATCACCCAGTCTTTATCTTCCGGGTGGAGATTATTTTTCCAGCTGCTGATATGGGCCGGTAATTCTTCACGGGTAAAACCGAGCAGATGGCCCCACTGTTGATTAAAAATAGTCAGGTTTCCGCTGGGAATATGTTGCTCCCATAGACATAAACCAGTGCCATCAAGCGTAGCGTTGAGTTGCTCGTTTATTCGTTTATTGAGCAGCGAAAGCCGATTATTCTCGTATTCTAGTCGCTTGATTTTCTGCTTATGCTGCTCTAGTTCAAGCTGTAATTGAGTAATGATGTCCTGCTGTGCCATGGATAACTGATAATCCTTTAAGTCCAATGGACCCAGTTTAGCGGGTTATTAAACAAAAAAACACCAGCATTGATTGCTGGTGTTTTGTTTGCCACAAGTTGATTTATAAGGCTTTAAGGATTGCTTCTACACTGTCCTTCGCATCGCCAAACAACATTTGGGTATTGTCTTTAAAGAACAATGGATTTTGTACACCGGCATAACCTGTGTTCATTGAACGTTTAAAGCCAATCACGTTTTGCGCTTTCCACACTTCTAACACCGGCATGCCAGCAATAGGGCTCGTTGGATCTTCCATCGCCGCTGGGTTAACCGTATCGTTAGCGCCAATGACGAGCACGGTATCAGTACTGCTAAAGTCTTCGTTGATTTCGTCCATTTCTAACACGATATCGTAAGGCACTTTAGCTTCTGCCAATAGTACGTTCATGTGGCCAGGTAAACGCCCTGCAACAGGGTGAATACCAAAGCGAACTTTTATCCCCAACGCGCGCAGCTTTTTAGTGATTTCAGCTACTGGATATTGCGCTTGAGCCACCGCCATACCATAACCTGGGGTGATGATGACTGAGTCTGACGCTTTTAGCATATCAGCGACATCTTCTGCGGTTGTTTCGCGGTATTCGCCCACAGTGTCATCGCCAGTTGATACTGCAGCATCATTACCAAAACCACCGGCAATAACAGAAATGAACGAGCGGTTCATGGCTTTACACATAATGTAAGACAGAATCGCACCCGATGAGCCCACAAGCGCACCAACAACAATTAGAAGGTCATTAGATAACATGAAACCTGCTGCTGCCGCTGCCCAGCCTGAATATGAGTTCAGCATTGAAACTACAACTGGCATGTCTGCGCCGCCAATTGATGCCACTAAATGCCAACCAAATGCAAACGCGATTAAGGTCATCAAGATGATTGGTGTCACTGCACCACCCGCCTGAACGAATATCACCATTAGAATAAACGACACCACAACGGCCAATAAATTTAATTTATGACGATGAGGTAGCATTAATGCTTTTGATGAAACCAAACCACGTAGCTTAGCAAACGCCACAATAGAGCCTGTGAAGGTGACTGCACCAATAAATATGCCTAAAAATACTTCCACTAAGTGAATGTTAAGCATGGCACCGGTTAGATGCTCAGTTTGTTGGGCTTTGCTTGCTTCAGCAAATGCAGCTTTTGCGGTTTCTAGGGTGGTGTTGAGGTCTTGCCCCATGACCACGACAATTTCAGACACTTCGTGTGGTTGGATATCAATAAAGCTATTAAAGCCCACTAATACCGCAGCTAGACCCACAAAACTGTGCAAAATCGCGACGAGCTCTGGCATTTCAGTCATTTCGACTTTTAATGCTAAGCGAATACCAATCGATCCACCAATGACCATGGCGAGAATAATCCATTCTACGCCGCTTGTAGCAGGATTGAGTATGGTTGCAATAAGCGCAATTGCCATACCAATAATGCCAAATAAATTACCATTTTTAGCAGTTTCTTGTTTTGATAACCCAGCTAAACTGAGAATAAAAAACACCGCGGCAATGATATAAGATGCTGTAACCAGTCCTTGAGACACGATATGACTCCTTAATCTTTACGGAACATCTTCAGCATACGCTGAGTGACGGTAAACCCGCCAAAGATGTTAATACTGGCAATAAGCACCGCGACAAACGCAAGCGCCGTGACTAATGCTGAACCCTGGCCTATTTGCAATAACGCCCCGACCACAATAATGCCTGAAATAGCATTAGTGACCGACATTAACGGCGTATGCAATGAGTGCGACACATTCCACACCACGTAATACCCCACCACACACGATAGGATGAACACGGTGAAATGCGACAAGAACTCAGCGGGCGCAACTGACGCCACTGCAGCAAAGCCGGCTAGACCTAACACAGCTAAAATGTATTTAAGTTTTGACGGTACTTTGTCAACTTTGGCAGCTTTAGGCTCTATACTCGCTGCTGGTTTTTGCGGTGCCGCAGACACTGAAATTGCCGGTGGAGGGAAAGTAATTTCGCCGCCACGAGTCACGGTCATGTTGCGCATGACAACATCATCAAAATCGAGCACTGCATTGCCGTCTTTGGCTTTACACATTAACTTCATCAAGTTGACTAAGTTGGTGCCATAAAGTTGTGACGATTGCGCCGGTAAACGACCGGGTAAGTCGGTATAACCCAATACTTTTACGCCGTTTTCTGTAATAAAACGTTCGCCAGTGACGGTGTATTCACAGTTACCGCCAGTTGCTGCCGCTAAATCGACAATCACAGAGCCCGGTTTCATGGTATCGACCATGTCTTTGGTGATCAGCTTTGGCGCAGGACGACCAGGAATTAATGCGGTGGTAATGATGATGTCGACGTCTTTGGCTTGTTCGGCAAACAGTGCCATTTCAGCAGCAATAAACTCTTCTGACATGGTTTTAGCATAGCCGTCAGACGAGCCGCCTTCATTGTTTTCAAATTCAAGCTTTAAGAAGCTACCGCCCATTGACTCAATTTGCTCAGCCACTTCAAGGCGAGTATCAAATGCGCGCACTATGGCCCCTAGCGAGCCCGCAGTGCCAATAGCAGCAAGTCCGGCTACACCTGCGCCAATAACCAACACTTTGGCTGGTGGCACTTTACCTGCTGCAGTAATTTGCCCGGTAAAGAAACGACCAAATTCGTGGGCAGCTTCGATCACTGCGCGATAACCACCAATGTTGGCCATCGATGATAAGGCATCGAGTGATTGGGCGCGTGAGATGCGTGGCACCATGTCCATCGCCATCACGGTAATATTGTGACTTGATAGCTTTTCAACAAGCTCAGGGTTTTGGGCTGGCCAAATAAAACTCACCAACGTTGTGCCTGGTTTCATTTTGGCAATTTCGTCATCGGACGGTGCATTCACTTTAAAAATAAAGTCAGCGTCGTACACATTGTCGACCACATCCGCCCCAGCGGCTTCAAATGCAGCATTATCAAAGCTCGACTTCACACCTGCCTGTGCTTCAATTGCCACACTAAAGCCGAGTTTTATTAGCTGTACCACAGTGGCTGGAGTCGCGGCGACTCGAGTTTCACCTTCGATACTTTCTCTCGGTATTCCAATCTGCATGACTGTTTCCTGATGGTTAATAAAAAGACCGTCTATTGTTGTTCCCCATCAATAGACCATTCCGTTTGAGTATTTCTGCCTCACATGCTGCACTTTGAAGATAGAAAAAGAGCAGCATATGACCATTGAAGTCGGGTAAACTATTTAGCCAATGGCATTACGTTGACACAGTTACATTATATTTGCATGTCGTTTTACTCAGAGAACAATCAACCTGATAATTATTCATCAGTTAATTGGCGCTCCTAGCTTGCGACATGAGGCATGTTCGGTACAAGTGCCTTTAGGCTAATTAAAGGGTTTTAAATTAAGGTAATTTAAAAACTTTTAACTGCGCCACACTTTTGTAGCTTAAAAAAACATCTTTGCATATTCCTAAATGGAATAAAAAATCATCTTTTATTCTTTTTTGGTTTTTGTCCGTAGGAGTAAGCTAGTCCACATTACACTGTTATAAGGCCGTCTTATGTTGTTAAAAGAACTTTCAGCTTTAGCATCACCATTGTCTCAAGGACAAGTCGATAAGTTAAAGCAACTCACATCAGAATTATCTTCAGTTCAACTTGCATGGGTCAGTGGTTATCTCGCTGCGAGTGCTAACCAAGGTCAAAGCGGTGTCGAGACGACAGCAGAGACAAGTGCCGCACCAACAGTTACGATTTTATACGGTAGCCAAACGGGCAATGGCCGTGGCGTAGCCAAAGAGCTAGCCGCTAAAGCGCAGGCGCAAGGTTACGCAGTAAATTTAGCTTCTATGGGCGAATATAATGTCCGCCAGCTAAAACAAGAAACCATCTTGTTATTGCTTGTTAGTACTCATGGTGAAGGCGAAGCGCCTGATGATGCGATTGAACTACACAAGTTTTTAGCCTCAAAGCGTGCACCTAAATTAGATAAGCTACATTATTCTGTGCTAGCACTAGGTGATTCAAGTTATGAGTTCTTCTGCCAAACAGGTAAAGACTTTGATGCGCGTTTAAGTGCATTAGGGGCAACATCATTATTACCGTTGGTAGAATGTGATGTCGACTATGAAGATATTTCACAACAATGGCAGGACAGTGTTGTAGAGGCTGTTAAGCCGTACATTCAAGCCTCAAGTGCCAGTGTGGTCTCTATTGGTACGGCATCTGTTGCGGGTGAAAGCGAATATACCAAGCAAAACCCCTATACAGCAGAAGTACTGGTAAGCCAAAAAATTACTGGTCGAGGTTCTGATCGTGATGTCCGCCATGTTGAAATTGATTTAGGCGAGTCAGGATTAACTTATCAGGTCGGTGATGCGCTAGGTGTGTGGTTTAGTAATAATGAAGTGCTTGTTGATGAAGTTATCGCCGCGCTCGGTTTAGCTGCAGACGACAACGTCACCGTGTCGAAACAGTCACTATCATTAAAAGCGGCGTTAACTGACAAGAAAGAATTAACTCAGTTATACCCAGGCCTAGTGAAAACATGGGCTGAGTTAAGTGGAAGTGCTGAACTTGCAGCCATTTGTGAAGACAAAGAACAAACCAGACAGTTTATTCTTAAGCATCAGTTAGCTGATTTAGTCGCAGCATATCCAGCCAAGGTTAGCGCGGTGCAATTGGTTGATATGTTACGTCCATTGACGCCACGTTTATATTCAATAGCCTCTAGCCAGGCCGAAGTGGAAGCTGAAGTACACTTGACGGTGGCGTTAGTTGAAGATGAACGTCAAGGCCAAGCTCGTTTTGGTGGGGCATCGCATTTCTTAGCCTCGGCTGAAGAAGGCCAACAAGTTAATGTGTATGTTGAGTCTAATAACCATTTCCGTTTACCCGAAAATCCAAACACACCGGTCATTATGGTGGGTCCTGGTACAGGTGTTGCGCCTTTCCGCGCCTTTATGCAGCAACGCGTTGTTGACGGAGTGTCAGGTGACAGCTGGTTATTCTTTGGTAACCCGCATTTTGAACAAGATTTCTTATACCAAGTTGAGTGGCAGCAATATCTTAAAAATGGCGATTTATCGCGTTTAGATGTGGCTTTCTCGCGCGATCAAGCTCATAAAGTGTATGTTCAGCATCGCATTGCAGAGCAAGCCGAAGCGTTGTGGCAGTGGCTACAAAATGGCGCACATGTGTATATCTGTGGTGATGCAGAACGCATGGCAAAAGATGTACACCAAGCATTAGTGAATATTGCGGTTGAACAAGGTGGCTTAAGCGCTGATGACGCAGAAGCTTACTTTGAAACACTACGTAGTGAAAAACGCTACCAAAAAGACGTGTACTAAATTCGACCTCGGTTGTTAGGCCAAATCTAGCAACCCAATCGCACTAATGAATTGAACAGAATTAAGAGAGGCCCAGGCCATGAGTGAGCAAAAGTTAGCGTTAAACGAATACTTAAAAATCGACAGTGATTATTTACGCGGCGATATCAAAGAGGGTTTAGATACCCAAGTGACAGGATCGTTTAGCGATGGCGATCAGCAGTTGATCAAGTTCCACGGTTTTTATCAGCAAGACGATCGTGATTTACGTAATGAACGTAAAGAGCAAAAGCTAGAGCCACTGCATAGCTTCATGCTACGAGCCCGTGTACCTGGTGGTATTTGTACTCCTGAGCAGTGGTTAGAAGTGGATAAAATTTCATCTACGCTGACCACCTCAAACAGCATTCGTTTAACCACGCGTCAAACGTTTCAATACCACGGCATTCCTAAGCGTAATCTAAAAACCTTGATCCAAGGTCTTGATCGCGCCGCCCTTGATTCTATTGCCGCTTGTGGTGACGTAAACCGTAACGTGATGTGTAATCCAAACCCGGTTGAATCTAAGTTACATGCGCAGGCTTATGCGGTAGCAAAGCATTTATCTGATCATCTATTACCACACACTCGCGCTTATGCTGAGATTTGGTTAGATGAAGAAAAGCTATTAGGCACCGAAACGGTTGAACCTGTTTACGGCAAAACCTATTTGCCACGTAAATTTAAAATGGCTGTTGCGGTTCCGCCACATAACGATGTAGACGTGTATACCAACGACCTTGGTTTTATTGCGGTAGCAGAAGCTGGCGAGTTAATTGGCTTTAACCTGGTTGCTGGTGGCGGTATGGGTTCTACCCACGGTGAAGTTGAAACTTTCCCACGTTTAGCTGACGACTTGGGCTTTATTAAAACGGATGACGTCACCAAGTTTGCCGAAGCGGTAATGACGGTTCAACGTGACTGGGGTAATCGTGTTGTGCGTAAACGTGCGCGTTTAAAGTACACCATTGTTGACCATGGTCTTGATGCATTTAAAGCCGAAGTTGAAAAACGTGCTGGGGTTAAATTTGCACCTAAGCGTGAGGTGATCATTGGCGATCGCGGCGACCGTTATGGTTGGGTTGAAGGTATCGACAATAAGTTCCACTTAACGCTATTTATTGAAAGTGGCCGTATTAAAGATATGCCAGGTCAAACCTTGCAAACTGGTCTACGTGAAATTGCCAAAATCCATAAAGGCGATTTCCGTATGACATCTAATCAGAATATGATTATTGCCGGTGTTGCTGCACAAGATAAAGCTGAGATCGAAGGTTTAGCCCGTAAGCACGGCTTATTAGGCCAAGTGCTAAGCGGTACTCGCGGTCATTCAATTGCCTGTGTGGCATTACCAACGTGCCCATTAGCGATGGCTGAAGCTGAGCGTTACTTCCCTGAGTTTATTGATCACATCGATGCATTACAGGCTAAACACGGCATTAGCGAGCAATCAATTGTAGTGCGTATGACCGGTTGTCCAAACGGTTGCGCTCGTCCATTTGCAGCTGAAATTGGTTTAGTGGGTAAAGCACCTGGGCGTTATAACTTGTATTTAGGCGCCAGCTTTGAAGGCACGCGTTTAAATAAAATGCATAAAGAAAACATTCAAGAAGCTGAAATTTTAGCTGAATTGGATACCTTATTTGGTCGCTACGCCACAGAGCGCGATGCGGGCGAAACCTTTGGTAACTTCACTGTACGCATTGGCGTAGTGAAGGCGGTTATAGACGCCGCTAAGGATTTTCATGCCTAATGAAGTGGTAACGACTGCGTCAACTGACGCGGCCGTCGATCATTCAGTTACTCCGGCTCAACTGCAGGCGTTATTGTTAGCGCCTAAAGCTGAGCAAATCGCTGCGCTTGAAAACATTAACCTGTTTTTAGCAGGCTTAACGGCGCAACAACGAGTGGCTTGGGGTCTAGCATATTTACCGGGCGATCATGCGTTATCGTCTAGCTTTGGTATTCAAGGCGCGGTGATGTTGCACATGGTGACTCAAGCGCAAAGCGATATTCCGGTTATTTTAACCGACACTGGCTATTTGTTTGCTGAGACCTATCAATTTATTGATCAGTTAACCGAGCGTTTAAGCCTGAATCTTAAAGTGTACCAAGCGGGTCAAACCCAAGCGTGGCAAGAAGCGCGTTTTGGTAAGCTGTGGGAGCAGGGGATTGATGGCCTAGAAAAGTATAACCGCATCAATAAAGTTGAGCCTATGCAGCGTGCATTAGCTGAATTGAATGTCGGTACCTGGTTTGCAGGCTTGCGTCGCAGTCAGTCTAGTACCCGTGAAGCATTGCCGATTTTAGCCATTAGTGGCAAACGTTTTAAATTGTTACCCATCATTGAGTGGAGCAACAAAGACGTGCACATGTACTTAACGGAACATGACTTGCCCTATCACCCATTATGGGAACAAGGTTATGTGTCGGTAGGTGATACTCACTCAAGCAAACCACTTGAGTTAGGTATGTCTGAAGAAGAAACCCGTTTTAATGGCTTACAACGAGAATGTGGTTTGCACTTCGATATCTAGTTGTGAAGTGGTGTTAGATAATGTACTCCATTCATCCGCAATTTATTGCGGATGAATGCATTTTAAGGCTTTCATTATCTACCGTATCAGCCTCTATTTTGTCTTAAATTCGACGTTGTTCTTTTTCATTAATTTGTTTTATTCTTGTCATTCATAAGTTTGAATTATGAGATAAACTGCTTTTATCTCATCGGTTTGTAATATCATGCAGCCAAATTATCACCAAGCCTGTTTGTTAGCATGTTGTCAGACATTGCAACGTTATAATTAACAAGGGCAGGTTGAGGTTGGTTTGTCCTCCTAAATAATTAGTTGTGCATTGAATTGAGCTACTGGTTTTATGTGCAAATTGAAAATAATTAAATTTTATTTAAATTTTCATGCATCAGTGCCGATAATAGTCTAGATTTAGAAGTTCCCGTAGACGGTTTTTGTTGACGTTTTGGGATTGTTTTTGCAATCCACGTACCTTCAAAAGCTTCGCTCGCATCCTCGAGCACATTGATTGACTTGTTAGCGTATAAGCAATCTGTTTGATTGTTCCCGATAACTCAGCGGTTTGAGTTATCGGGAGATCAGATGTTTGAATTATTTCCAGCTTAATGCTTTTTGATTTTCACTTTATTCTCGTCAAATTCCCTCTCAAAACTCGTTAGATAATAAGCTGTCTTTTTGGCGTATTGGTTTTTTACAAGTGCAGTTTTCAGGATAAATATCCCCCAAAAGGTAACATCTAATGCGCTTATTAACATTTAATGCTAAATTAATCCGCAGTTTATCGGTGTAATCGATAATGCTTATCCCAAAAAGATGATAAATGTTTAAACGCTAACTCATTTCAAGGAAGAGTTAACAATAATATAAATTGGAGTTTATAGATGAATAAGATGGCAATTGCTGCTGTGGTATTAGCTGTTGGTGCTGGTGGATATTTTCTGTCGCAACAAGGGACGTCAGTCGTTAAAAATGATCCTATGTTGGACTATATTCCAGCTGATACATTAGCGTTTTCTGGGCAGTTAGTTCCATTTCCGTTAAAAGATTATCTGTATAGCATTGCAGGTAATTATCAAGCTTATGATCTGGATAAAATGCTGTCGCTAGATGATAGTTCATCAGCTCAAGAGCGCTTTTTTATCAGTTTATACAAGCAATACATGACCGTGTTGCCTGAGCCTGAAACCTTACTATCCACCTACGGCTTACCTGATTTAATTAAGAGTTATTTTTATACCTTGGGTGCATTGCCGGTCATGAAAGTTGAGATCAGCAATCCTGCAGCATTTTGGGCGGAATTAGATCGCGCCGAGCAGGAAAGTGGCTTAACTCATACTATGGGCAAATCTGGAACTGTTGAATATCGCGGTTATACATTGACTGATGTTGATGAGAAAGAGCACGCTGAGATTGTATTTTCTGTTAAAGATGGCTGGTTAACTGTGACCTTGAATACGTCATTTAATCAACCTGAATTGCTTGAAACCGCCTTGGGTGAAAAGAAAGTTGAGCATCCAATTAGCGAAACCACCCTGTTGCAAGACATCGCTAATACTCATGGTTTTATGCAAGACAGTATTAGCTTTATTAATCATGTTGAATTGGTTAAAGGGTTAACGTCGACTGACGGTAATATGCTGGCCAAGCAAATGACCAAAATGATTGAGATTCAGGGTGAAGATCCTTTTGCTGAAATGAAAACACTCGTGTGTCAAACTGAATTAAGTGCCATTGCTGCTAACTGGCCGCGCAGTGTAATGGGGTTAAATTCATACTCTATCACTCGTGAAGAAAGTACCATTGATGCTGCTGTTGTGCTTGAAAGTAATAACCAGGTGATTTTGTCTGCATTGAATAAAATGCGTGGCTTTGTGCCATCATTTGCCAGTAATGGTCATGATAATATTTTATCACTTTCACTCGGTATTGATGTTAATCAACTCGCACCAGCATTGAACGAAGTGTGGAAAGATTTACAAACACCGCAATATCAATGTGCTGCATTGGCTCAAATGCAATCAGAATTAAGCGAGTTAAATCCAGCAATGCTTGGCATGATGACGGGGATGGCTAATGGCGTTAAAGGCATTAGCGTGACACTAGCGGATTACAAGTTAACAGAGAAGAATGGCCAAGCTAGTTTCGAAAAACTAGATGCATTAATAAGCGTGTCGGCTGAAAAACCGATGATGTTAGTGGATATGATGAAGCCGTTTTATCCGCCGCTTGCAGAAGTGGACTTGAAAGATAATGGCGATCCAGTCGATATAACTCCAATGTTAATGTTGCCACCTGAATTTGGGGTTAGTGCAAAATTAGCCATCAAAGGTAGTCATTTAGTTGCTTATACTGGCGACAGGGGTACTGAGTTAGCTGATTTGATGTATAAGCAACCACTTGAATCTAATGGTTTCTTTGACTTATCTGTCGATTACCAAAAAATGTTTGCTCCATTAGTCGATATGGCAGAAATGAGTGGCGAACCAATGCCAGAAGAATTGCTGATGTTAAAAGACTACGACATGCGTTTACAGATGTCGGTAGACTTTACGGATAAGGGCTTAGTAATTGGTTCTAAAGTAAATTCTAAAGCGAGTGCTAAATAATTTCATTAACGTTATTGTGCTAATACGACATTAATGAAACCAAAAAGGTGACCAAATGGTCACCTTTTTTATGTCTCGTACATTCTATTTTTGCGTTAATCGATTACAGCTAATTGTCGATGTTAATGAATTAAAGACATTAATTATCTAGCTTACAGAATGTCATTTAACGCAATACCAATACCAATACGCTGATTATGATGGTCATAATCAATTAAGCTTTCACCGTAACCATTAAAATATTGAGTATAAACACGTAAAGTACCAATAATCGGGTAACTCCAGGTAAATTCAACTGCACCGCGATTGGTATCGCGTAAGTTGTTACGCAGTAGCATAGTAAAGCGATGCTCATTTAAACCGTACACTCCAGTCAGTTCGAAGTTACCCATGTAACTGTCGATATCTGGATTGTCATCGCCTTTAGCTGAATTAATATCTTCTTTTTCATCTTCAGGGATACGCCACCACACTCTAAGTCCGAGTGCGAAAGGGCCACGGTCGAATACTGCACTGCCGTATATTCGGTTCCAACTGCGTGATAATTGGTTGGTTTGACCATTAGACTGATGCACAGCACCAAACCCTAAGAATGAGTTGGTAAAACCACCAATTTTCCAATCATTATTGAATAACATAAACACTTCAGGTTCATGTGTGGTTTCACGAAACGGAGATGAAGCTTCTTCGTTGTAGACTTGCCAATACGATTGGTTGGTGTAGGCAAAGAACAAATGGCCATTATCACCAAAAACATTGTACCAAACTGGAAACTTAAAACTGATTTGGAATTTTGCTTCTAGATTATCGATTGCGAAATCTTCGTCTGGGTATTTAACTTCAAAGGGTAATGCGTTGGTTCTGGTTTGATAGGTTACTGGAAGCAGATAATTAGCTTTGTGTGGCGTGATCACAAACGGCTTTTCAGATGTTGCGAGTTCTCCTTTTACACGTTCATCGACTAAGGAGTCTTCTGCAAGGGCGAGGGTACTATAGCCAAGTAATAATAACGAGAGTCCAAGATATTGAGTGCTTTTTATCATTGCATCATCCATAAGCATAATTATAGGTTTAATTTTAGTGTAATTCTTAGTTTCAGTATTTTTCAGTGCTCATTGTTATCAATTGGCAGAGCTTTGTCGAATTAAGTTAACAATTCTTTTCATTTCAACGGCGGATTTTATACGTATTAGCATGTCAAATAGATTAAATTGCGAACAAACCGCCTCATATTCTATTTAGTTATAAAAACTAACTATTAACTATTGTATATGGAATATAGAAAACGCTATATTTGAACATGGTCAAATATCTTGAGGTAAATGTGATGGAGTTAGTCTCTATGCCAGGGCAAAAAGCCAAAGGCAAAGTGTGGTTAGTCGGCGCCGGTCCAGGCGACGTTGAGCTGCTAACACTAAAAGCCTATCGCATTCTTAAGCATGCTGATGCGGTGTTATATGACGCATTAGTCAGCCAAGATATTTTAGATTTGATCCCCAGCAACGCTGAAAAAATTGCTGTGGGTAAGCGCGCAGGTAAACACAGCGCTGCTCAAGATGAAATTAATCAGCTATTAGTGACTAAAGCATTTACCCGTAAAAATGTGGTGCGTTTAAAAGGCGGCGATCCGTTTATTTTTGGTCGTGGTGGTGAAGAGTTACAAACCTTAGTTGCAGCCGGTATTACTTTTGAAGTAGTGCCTGGCATTACCGCTGCCAGTGGCACTTCCGCTTATGCAGGTATTCCGTTAACGCATCGTGATTATGCTCAAGGTGTCACGTTTATTACTGGTCATTGCCAGTTAGCGAGTCGCCCTATGGATTGGCAGGGTTATGCTAATTCCAACAATACTTTAGTGGTGTATATGGGCATATTAAATGCCAATATTATTAGTGATGGTTTAATCAACGCCGGCCGAAGTGCTGATACGCCAGTGGCGATTGTGTCTAACGCGACTACCTCATCACAACAGCGGTTTATTGGTAAGTTAGGTGAGCTGGCTCAATTAGCCGCAGATCCTGCTTTACAGATGCCTGCGCTGATGATTATTGGTGAGGTTGTTGAATTAGCTGACAGCTTAAATTGGTTTGATCCCGTCACTGCGCAACAAAAAACTGCGCAACAAAAAACAGATTTAGACACAGTCGCGAAAGCGCTGTAGTCGAATAATTTAACCCGCTGCTCTGCAGCAATATTAGGTAATGGAGAATCATCATGGCAGGCCGTTCGTTAAGCCATTTACAACAACTGGAAGCCGAAAGCATCCAGATTATCCGTGAAGTAGCAGCTGAGTTTGGTAATCCTGTCATGATGTATTCGATAGGTAAAGACTCATCGGTGATGCTGCATCTAGCGCGCAAAGCTTTTTACCCGGGTAAAATTCCATTTCCGTTATTACATGTCGATACGGGTTGGAAATTTAAAGAGATGATAGCCTTTCGTGATGCGCAAGCTAAAGCGTTTGGTTTTGAGTTACTGACTCATACCAATCAGGAAGGTGTTGAACAAGGTGTTGGCCCATTCACTCATGGCAGTGCCAAGCACACTGACATTATGAAAACCCAAAGTTTAAAGCAAGCCTTAAATCAATATGGTTTTGATGCTGCTTTTGGTGGCGCGCGACGTGACGAAGAAAAGTCTCGTGCCAAAGAACGGGTATATTCGTTCCGTGATAAACACCACCGTTGGGATCCTAAAAACCAACGTCCAGAGTTATGGCGCACTTATAATGGCGCGGTCAATAAAGGCGAGAGCATTCGAGTGTTCCCTTTATCTAACTGGACTGAGCTCGATATTTGGCAGTACATCTATCAAGAAAGTATTGAGATTGTGCCGTTATATTTTGCTGCACAACGCACAGTAGTAAACAAAGGCGGTCAGCTAATCATGAAAGATGATGACCGTATGCCTATTGAAGAAGGTGATGTTGAATCGGTTGAACGGGTTCGTTTCAGAACCTTAGGTTGTTATCCGCTAACTGCGGCGATGCCTTCAGAAGCTGACACCTTAGAAAAAATTATTGAAGAGATGCTATTAACTCGTTCAAGTGAACGTCAAGGTCGCTTAATTGATTCTGACCAAAGTGCGTCAATGGAGCAGAAAAAGCGTCAAGGCTATTTCTAAACAATTGAACATGGTTGTTTTATCAACCCAGCATGCGAATGAATTTGAGTGAGAAAGATTATGGACCAAGCAAAAATCAATACCGACCGTATGGCAGCAGAGATCCAGCTGCACGGTGTAAAAGAATATTTAGCCTTACAACAAAACAAAGGCTTACTGCGTTTTTTAACTTGTGGCAGTGTTGATGATGGTAAAAGTACCTTAATTGGTCGTTTACTGCATGACAGTGCGCAAATTTATGAAGATCAGTTAGCGAGTCTAAAAAGTGACAGCGCGAAGATGGGCACTACTGGTGAAGCCATTGATCTCGCGTTATTGGTCGATGGTTTACAAGCTGAACGTGAGCAAGGTATTACTATCGACGTAGCTTATCGTTATTTCTCCAGTGAAAAACGTAAGTTCATCATTGCTGATACTCCAGGTCATGAACAATATACTCGTAACATGGCAACGGGCGCATCTACCTGTGACTTAGCGGTTATTTTGGTTGATGCACGTTATGGTGTCCAAACCCAAACTAAACGCCATGCCTTTATCGCATCGTTACTAGGTTTACGTCACTTTGTTGTTGCTGTGAATAAAATGGATTTGGTTGGTTTTGATCAAGCTGTGTTTGAAAAAATTCAAGCTGACTTCACTGAATTTGTTAAAGGTGCTTGTGATACAGAAAATGGCGGTGATTTAGATATTCACTATGTACCGTTATCTGCTTTAAATGGCGACAACGTGGTTAACCGCAGTACGCAGTGTGATTGGTATCAAGGTGGCACATTACTTGAGTTACTTGAAACTATCGATACCCAGCGTGAACTGAGCGATCTACCCGTTCGTTTCCCAGTGCAATACGTATTACGTCCTAACTTAGATTTTCGTGGTTTTTCTGGCACATTAGCGTCAGGTATCATTAAAGTGGGCGATGAATTAGTTGCATTGCCATCAGGCAAACGCAGTAAAATCGAGCGTATTGTGACATTTGATGGTGATTTGCAAGAAGCTGTAGCAGGCCAAGCTATTACGATTACCCTTGAAGATGAGATTGATATTTCACGTGGTGATTTATTGGCTCACCCTATAACTGCACCAGAAGTTGCTAACCATATTGTTGCCGATATGGTGTGGATGGATGAAAAGCCATTACAGATCGGTCAATTATATGATGTGAAAGTCGCGGGTAAGAAAACTCAAGCCGTCGTGAGCGAAATTGAATACATTACTGACGTGAACACGCTTGAGCGCAGTGCAGCAAGCTCATTAAGTTTAAATACCATTGCCCGAGTTAAGTTAGATTTAACTGAATCGATTGTGTTAGACGCTTACAGCTTGGTGCGTGATACTGGCGGCATGATTTTAATCGACAGATTATCTAATGCTACCGTAGCAGCGGCTATGGTTGTCAGTGGACATCAAGGCGATAAGCAAACCAACACTGAGTTTAGTGCATTTGAAGTCGAGTTTAATACGTTAGTGCGTAAGCATTTTCCGCATTGGAATGCTCGTGATATTAGCGTACTTGGAAAATAAATAATGAGCGAAATATGGTTGTTAGCGATTATCTTGTTAGCACTGGTCGGTGGGCTTCTTGCTGGGCTTGCAAAACCGGCCGCCATGTTTTTTTTCGCTTCATTACTTTGTTATATCCTCGGACTAGTTGACTTAAATGTAGCGCTTGGCAGCTTTACTAATAACGGACTAATTACTTTAGTGCTGTTGGTGCTGGCTGCCACAGCACTCGAGAAAACCTCATTACTGGGCAAATTAAGCCAAGTGATAGGGAAAGGCTCGTTATTTTCTACCCTGGCTAAATTAGGTATATCGACGGCGTTGTTGTCGTCGTTTACCAATAACACAGCTGTTGTGGCTTCGTTAATTGGTGTTGTGCGCCGTAATCAAGCGCATGCTCCTTCTAAGTTATTACTGCCACTAAACTATGCTGCAATCCTCGGTGGCACGCTTACGCTCATTGGTACTTCTACCAATTTGATTGTTAACTCATTTGTTGAAAATGCTGGCCTTGAACCTCTGGGATTTTTTGAGTTCTCACAAGTTGGTGCATTAGTTGTCATAAGTGGTCTAGTGGTGTTGACCATTATGGCTAATTTTTTACCCGATAGGCGTGAAGAGTCCGAAGATGAAGCATTGCCTTATCTATTGGAAGCTCATGTTGCTAAAACCTCTACTTTAGTGGGTAAAAGTGTTATTGATAACCGTTTGCGCGCACTTAAAAAACTCTACTTAGTTGAATTAGAACGCAGCGGTATACGTATTTGCCCTGTGCCACCACAAATGGTGCTGCAAGCCGATGACGTTTTGCGTTTTAGTGGGGCGGTTGAGTCGGTTGAGTTATTGCATCAGTTTGATGGTTTAGAGTGGTTTGGTAAGCAGCATGCTAAAGGCCAAAATTTGGTTGAAGCGGTATTAGCGCCATCATCAAGTTTGGTTGGCACAACCTTAAAAGATTCGCGCTTTCGTGAAGTCTTTGATGCAGCCGTGATGGCTATTCGTCGTGGTCATATACCGTTAAAAGGTGGACTCGGCGATGTGGTTTTACAACCCGGTGATGTGTTACTGCTCACGCCAGGCGATCGTTTTTCTAAGTGCCCTAATTTAACCAGCGACTTTGCTGCCGTTAGCGGCTTAGACTTAAGCGTGCGTTTAGATGAAAAACGCGGTAACTGGGTACTTGTTGGGTTTGCACTAACCATTTTGGCGAGCATTTTTGAGCTATTACCATTAGCCAAAGGCTTAGTTTTATTATTACTCAGCTACGTGGCGATTGGCGCGATAACCTTAAGTGAGCTTAAACGTCGCTTCCCGCTAGAACTAGTGGTGATTGTAGGCAGTGCCTTAGGCTTAGCTAACTTAATGGTCGCAACCGGCTTAGCAGACGTCATGGCACAAACTTTATTGAGTGTGTTTAATGGTTATGGTGTGTTTGCCGCCTTTGTTGGAATTTACCTGATTACGTTAATTGTCACTGAGCTGATAACCAACAACGCCGCTGCAGCACTTGCCTTCCCGGTCGCTTATGCGGTCGCGACCAGTTTTGGCGTCGATCCTCGGCCGTTTATTATGGCGGTGGTATTTGGCGCAAGCGCGAGTTTTATTTCGCCTTACGGCTATCAAACTAATCTCATGGTATTTAATGCCGGTAACTATAAATTAAGCGATTTTATCCGCTTAGGTTTACCGTTATCCATCGTATATTCATTAGTGGTTATTTTTTCGATCCCGTATTTCTTCCCGTTTTAACAAAGAATTTTAGTGTGGTGTAATAACCATTCGATAGGAGTAGTGATGAGTAATATTGTTTGGCATCAACATGCCATTGACCAAGCTGCCCGTGGCGCCCAAAAAGGCCAAAACCCAGTATTGTTATGGTTTACGGGATTATCAGGCTCGGGTAAATCAACCCTTGCCGGTGCATTAGAACGGGCGTTATTTGAGCATGGTTTTCATACCTATTTACTTGATGGTGATAACGTTCGACATGGTCTATGTAAAGACTTAGGCTTTAGCCTTGACGATCGCGATGAGAACTTACGTCGTGTTGGCGAAGTGGCTAAGTTAATGGTTGATTCTGGCTTAGTGGTGCTGTCTGCATTTATCTCGCCAACCCGTGAAGAACGTGATCGCGTCCGGGCATTATTCCCACAAGGTCAGTTTGTTGAAGTCCATGTGTCTACACCATTGAGTGTGTGTGAATCGCGAGACCCGAAAGGCTTGTACGCTAAAGCTCGCAAGGGAGAGATCACTAACTTTACCGGTATTTCATCACCTTACGAAGTGCCTGAATCAGCAGAGTTAACCATAGATACCAGCAAAGGTGATCTTGATACTCAGGTACATGGTTTATTAGCTTACTTAAAAGCGATTGATGTGCTTAATCCGCCAAGAGAAATTGCTGGTGCAGGGATTTAAACTTCCCTAAGTCGACTACATAAAAAGGGTTGATTATTTTATCAATACCTTAGCCAGATTAAGAGATAGGTTCTAGGAACTCGCAAGCTCGCCAGAGGGCGGTGCTTCGCTCCTTCTAGATACTAGATCGCTGCGCAGCCAGGTACTAGGACGCTTCGCGGCTAGATGCTATAAAATCTTAGCAGCGAAGCTTCCCCTATCCCTGAGATAACAAGCCAGCGTTTGCTTGTTATCTTTTCTTTAGCAGACCGAAGGTCGTTTGGGCATATGGTGCATTAAACTAACACCTGTTTGAGCACTCTTTGCCAGTTTTCACCCATAAAACGATCGCGATCGGTAGATTTGAAACGGGCTTTTTTCAAGGCATCGTCGATGCGGCTCATGCGGTCGATACTGTTTAATTCTGGGATCACTACATGCTTGGGTTCAACGTCAAAACCTAATACATTTTTGTCTTCTAAGGTGTGCCACCATTGGAGATATTCTTTTATCCCTTCGCTATTATTGTTATCTAACGCTAATAGGTTTTCTTGACCACGAAGTGGGAAATCATTGGCGATGGCTACGCAATCAAAGCCGCCCACTTTAGAAATATAAGCAAGTTGCTTTATGTAGTCTTCTATCGTTGGAATTGGCTTGTTGGTGAGCCAAAAACTCATCATGAACACCCCAAATACTCCGCCGTTATCGGCAATGGCACGGATAACTTCATCGGGTGAACAACGGGCATTGTTGACAATAGCGCGCGCAGCACCATGACTTAGCACTACCGGAGACTGGCTGGCTTTTACTGCATCAAGGGCCGTTTGGGCGCTTGAGTGACTCACATCGATAAGAATGTTTTTCCGATTAAGCTCTGTTATGAGCTCACGCCCAGCGGCGGTTAATGGGGTATTTAAACTATTCAAGCCATTATTATCGAATGCACCACCGGCATAGCGATTACCATAATGGTGTGTCAGCTGCAGTACCCGTAAACCCTGTTGATGCAAATTATCTAGTTGTTGCCATTCATTACTTAAACCGTCATTTTCAACACAATCAGCGCCTTGAATTTGAAAAAACACCGCGGTTTGTTGCTGCGTTTTAGCTTTACTAATGTCAGTTCCTGTAAGCCCTTGCAGATACACGTCTGGATTGGCTTTTACTGAATTAGCCGCTTGGGTAATACTGTTGATGCAGGCTTCATAAGTGCGTTTGTAATTTTTAGTGCCATCAGCTTGTTCAATGGTTTCAATCGCCGAGATATCGGCGATAAAAGCGTCGAGTTTTGAGGCTTTAACGTCATTGATGTCGGTCGGTAAAAATGATAAACCATCAATGTATAAACGACGTGGTTTAGCTGCCCATGCAGGAAATGAGCTTAAAGGGCTTAATAATGTGGCTGCTCCAAGGCCTTTTAAGATATGACGGCGAGCTTGGTTACAGACTTTTTGGGTCATTATTATTCCTTAGGGTTGGCAGGTGTTTCAGGTACCAACATCTTGTGTATAGGCAACGATGGCTTGCGCTAACGCAGTTAAACCATTGGTACGAGATGGACTTAATTGGCCGCTTAATCCGAGACGATCAAAATACTGTTTTACATCAAATTGCTGTATTTGCCCGGTGGTTTTACCTTGGCAGGCGACCAGTAACAATCCAGTTAAGCCTTTTACAATACGGGCGTCACTATCGGCCAGATAAAAATGCTGGCCATTTAGTGTGTAATGGTACAGCCATGCTTGGCTTTCACAGCCTTTAACTTGTGCGTCTGCCTGTTTAAATTCCGGCGCGAGTGGTGGTAATAATTTCCCCAATAACATTATCTGACGGTATTTATCTTGCCAGTTATTGGCTTGCTCAATGAGGTTAACGGCTTCAACTAATTCATCCGATAAAGGCGAAAATAACTGCGGTGAAGGTGTGGTGCTTGGACTTAACATGGTAATTCAAATAACCTCGGTTGTAGAGAAAAGATACATCAGGAGCCGCGTGTTGTACCTTAATACTATAACAATAACTCTTTTACAGTATTAAGTGCATGAATAAATTGATCAACATCTTGCTTATTAGTATAGATGCCAATAGAAGCACGGCAACAGCCACTTAAATTAAGGCTGGCCATCAATGGCATAGCGCAATGATGACCACAGCGAACAGCCACAGCTTGTTGGTCGAGTAAAATCCCCACATCTTGGTGATGTTCACCTTGCAGATTAAACGCCACCGCACCAATATTATGGCGTTGACCATCAGCGCAGTGCTTATCATCAGATCGGCTATCACCAGGGTGACTATTATTGGCAATACCATACAACTCAATAGCGCCAAGCTGTTGCAGTTGTTGCTGTAAGTAGTGCAGCAATTGTTGTTCATGTGCGAGTATTTGCTCGCGAGGAAATTGTTGTAAAAAACCAATGGCAGCCCCTAGGCCAATGACTTCTGCGATAGCGGGCGTTCCAGCTTCAAGGCGATTTGGTAGCGTACCAAACTCAGTATGCTCAAAACTCACGGTTTTGATCATCTCGCCGCCAGTGAGCATTGGGGTTAATTGATCGAGCTCAGTATATCGACCATATAAAATTCCCACGCCCGTTGGCCCATACATTTTATGGCCTGAAAACGCATAAAAGTCACAATCAATTTGTTGTACATCAACAGGTAAATGGGCAATGGCCTGAGCGCCATCAACTAAAGTTAACGCGCCCACGGCTTTGGCTTTTGCGACTAGCTCATTGACTGGGTTTAATGTGCCTAGTGCATTTGACACATGGCATAGGGCAACTAGTTTAGGCTTAAGCTTTAATAGTTGATCAAAAGCGGCTATATCCAGTTGCGCATCTATTGTCAGCGGAATCGGTTTGATCACAGCGCCAGTGCGCTTTGCCAGTTCCTGCCAAGGAACAATATTGGCGTGGTGGGCTGCGGTATCGATTAATATCACATCATTCGCTTTAATCTGCGAAGTCAATCCGTAGGCCACCATATTGATCGACTCTGTGGTGCCATGGGTAAAAATGATTTCGTCTTGACGCGGGGCATGAATAAATTCAGCCACTTGTTGCCGAACGGCTTCATATTGCTGAGTTGCCCGCGCAGACAATTGATGCGCCGCACGGTGCACATTGGCGTTGTTGAGTTGGTAGTACTCGGTCATCGCATCAATCACCGCTTGCGGTTTTTGGCTCGTTGCTGCGGTGTCTAAGTAGCACAAAGGATGATCGCCAATGGTCTGTTTAAGTGCCGGGAATTGATCGCGTAATGCTTGATGATCAAATAAAACGGCAGACGATGATGACGATGCAGGCTTCATAAATAAGGGTTTCTGTATTGAAAAGAAAAGGCATCAAGATCTTCAGTGATCTTGATGCCCATTGCAAGGTTTTGTGGCGATAAGCTCAATTTGTCTGGCGGTTATTGTTTTCCTACGGACAAGGGAAACGATATAGCGCTGATAGCTCGTTAATTCTTATCATCAGTTCGTCAGATAAGCTGACCTTGTGGCTGTCGATATTTTGCTTTAGCTGATGCAAGTTCGTGGCGCCTATAATGTTAGCGGCAACAAATTTGCGGCTATTGACAAAGGCTAAGGCCATTTCGGTGGGTGACAAACTAAACTCGCGGGCCAAATCGATATAAGCTTGCGTCGCTTGCAGTGCCATTGGGGTACTGTTGTAGCGGGCAAAGCGTTTAAATACCGTTAAACGTGCGCCTTCAGGCCACTGATTATTTTCGTATTTACCGGTTAAGGCACCAAAGGCTAACGGCGAATAAGCTAATAACGGCACATCTTCCCGATAACTGATTTCAGACATGGCGATTTCGTAGCTGCGATTAAGCAAGTTGTAAGGATTTTGCACACTGATAATACGTGGCAAATCGTGCTTTTCGGCTAATTTTAGGTATTTCATAAAGCCCCAAGGGGTTTCATTAGAAATGCCGATATAACGCACTTTACCTTGCTTAATGATTTCCGCTAAGGCTTCAAGTGTGTCCAAAATAGGGGTGTAGTGCTCTTCTTCGTCGTGTTCATACATCATTTCGCCGAAGAAATTAGTATTTCTATCCGGCCAATGCACCTGATACAAATCGATAGTGTCGATTTGTAAGCGTGCTAATGAGTCATCAACGGCTTGATGAATGTTGCGCCAGTCAAGAGCCATATCTTTACGGATGTAATCACCTTTACCACCAGGCGCAGCAACTTTAGTGGCAATCACTAAATTGTCGCGATTACCTTGTGCTTTAAGGTAGTTACCAATAATGCGTTCGGTTTCGCCCTGGGTTTCGGCTTTAGGTGGTACAGGGTACATTTCAGCGGTATCGATAAAGTTAACGCCTTGACCGATAGCATAATCGAGTTGAGCAAAAGCTTCGGCTTGAGTATTTTGTTCTCCCCAAGTCATGGTGCCGAGGCAGATTTTACTCACCTCAAGGTTAGAATGCGCGATACGTTGATATTCCATGATCATCCTCCTATGGAATGTGCTTAATCTGAGGCTACCAAGCTTTTGGGTGATTGCAAAGCGCTATAATAAAGTCGTAGTAAAACTGTTTAAAAAACAATCTAATACCGCTGATATCTGATAATAATGGAGTGTTTTACACGTTATAAGCTCATTATCATCGCAATTTCACAGGCATCATGGCCGGTTTCGCCTAAATGCTGACAGTGGCTAAAGCCCAGTTTTTCATAGAGTGCTAGTGCTTCAACTAGCACTGCCGTGGTTTCTAAATACATCGATTGATAGCCTTGTTGTTTGGCGAACTCAATACACTGACGGGTTAATGGCTTTGCCATACCTTGACCACGTATAGCGCGAGAAAAGTACATTTTTTGTAATTCACATACGCCGCCATTTTTTGCTAATGGCGCAATACCTGCGCCGCCAACCACTTTGCCTTGATATTCAATCACCCAGTATTGTGAACCTTTAGCTTGATACACCTCACTTAAACAGTCGAGGGTTTTATCGGCCACGCTAAAACCTTTATCTGGGGTTAAACCATATTCTGCAGACACTTCACGGATCACCGCGGCCAATGCAGCATCGTCATGGGGTTGTAACATTCTAATCAAGGGCGCTTGCAAGCCGTCCTTGGTTGTATTTGCTTGCTGATTTTCAGTCATTAAATAATTCCGCATTGATAAAGGGAGCCATTGCCAGCACTAATGCTTGGGTATAAATGCTTTCGCGGGTGGCTAAACCTCGAGTTAGCAAGCCAATCGCGCCACCTTTTTGTTTAATATTATGAGTGTTAAATACTCGGTCCATTACTTTGCCAAGTTCTTCACCTGCTTGTAAAGCGTTAAAAATTGATAGTGGTAACGGCAAATTAGCGCTTCGACCAACAGATAATGTGTCGTTATGGATAATGGCCATGTAAGCAAAGGTGGCAGGGCTGTGATCAAACTGATCTACTCCGCCTTCCATTGCCACATAAAAGTCAGCATGTTGATCGACTATTTTTGCATTGGCTTGGCAAAATTGAGCACGGTTGATGGCACCCAATTTAGTTTCTGCTTCGGTCATTGGTTGGTCTGCGACCAGTGATGGCGCATGCATGCCAGTGCAATCAATACGAACATCAGGGAAATATTGTCCAATAGCTTGTTTTGCTGCATTGATTTTAACTGGGTTGGTTGAACCAACAATAATAGTTAACGTTTGTGGTATCGCAGGAGAAGTCGGCATAGGGTTATGTTCTTTTTTGTTTGAGTTAACCATGATGATCACAGTGGTGAAGTTAACCACATTGTATGGGATTTTAACCATTTTGGGTTTGATGACGAAGTTACTTTTATTACTGTTAATTGTAAGTTGTTGTAAATATTAATTTTGTTTAGTTGGTATGAAACCTGCTAACTAACTGTTAATTGCCGCTAACGCGCACTAACCACAGTTTACTCATATTAAGAGCATTTGTTTGGCGGCCTAAGCTTATTGTTATCCTCATAAAGGGAATTAATCTTATGTCTATTCGTATCGCAACCATTAGTGTCACAGTCGGGCTTATTCTGGGCGCCACCCTATTCGGTGCTTCGCAAAGTGAAGCAGAGTCAGTATTTTCGTCATCATCAGAGCAAAACCATACAAATCTTAACTTAGTACAGCAGCAATTGAATCTTGATGCTGGATCATTAACTGAGTTAGTCGCTAATACTGGCGCCGGCAAGTTAACGATTGTCGGCGTTGAAGGCCTAAAAGAAGTCACCGTACATGCTGATATCTACACCCAGTCATTGGATCAAGATGACATCGAAATTAAGCTCAGCTTGACCCGAAAAGGTGATAAGGGCTATTTATTATCAGAAATACACAGTGATCATTATTTCGGTGAATCACCTTATATTGATTTATTGGTAGAAGTACCAGCGGCGCTCGCATTGAATATTAAAGACGGTTCAGGGCCCATCCAAATAGATGATGTTAGTGCGGATATTGAGTTGATCGATGGCTCTGGCAGTATTGTGATGAACCACATTGGCAAATTGGTATTAGTTGATGGTTCAGGCTCTATTAATATTAGCGAGGCTAAAGGCGCGATTGAGTTGCAAGATGGTTCGGGCTCCATTCGCATTAACCATGTTATTGGTGATGTGAGTATTGAAGATGGTTCGGGTTCAATCAAGGTTAATCAAGTCTCCGGATTAGTTAAGATAAATGATGGTTCCGGTGGCATTGATGTGGCTAACACCAAAGGTTTGACCATTGTTAATTCGGGTTCTGGTAGTGTCGATTATCAAAATATCGATGGCCCACTAACCCTAGACTGATGCTCTGCCACATTAAGCTCAGGTAAATCAAACTTAAGCTTATTTGGTCAAGATGTTCAAGTTAACTGCAACTGCGGCACGCATCATGTATTTTTGTTTCAAAGCCAAGTTTAATCATGGCATGATGCAAGCACGTTATTAGTGAAGTTAGCATTGTTGAAGTAAGAGTTAATCATGGCAAAGAAGTTTTACGTAGTATGGGCCGGTCGAGAAACGGGCATTTTTACCAGTTGGGATGTGACTAAGCGCTCAGTAGATAAATATCCACAAGCCAAGTACAAATCCTTTGCTACAGAAGCAGAAGCCAAAGCTGCATTTGCTAAATCTCCTGCAAGCAGTATAGGCAAAAGTGTGCCAGTAAAAGCGGCAGGTCGTTCATCGACAGAGGCTGCAGGGGCTGGAACATCAACCAAAACTCTTAGCGCTAATCAAGCAGTGTTAAGCCAATTTGATGTGGTTATTTACACCGACGGAGGTTGCGAACCCAACCCTGGTAAAGCGGGTTCTGGGATGGCGATATACCGCAAAGGCGAGTTAGCCGAATTATGGTTTGGTTTGTTTAATCCTAATGGCACCAATAATACTGCCGAGCTCAATGCGCTGCACCAAGCATTAATTGTGGCTAAAAAGGTCCTAGACGCGGGCGAAACCGTGCAAATCATGAGTGACTCACAGTATTCGATTAAATGTGTTTGTGAGTGGGCATATGGTTGGAAAGCCAAAAGCTGGACCCGAAAAACCGGTGAAATCGCCAATCTGGAGATTATCAAGCAAGCACATGGGCTATATGATGCAATGAAAGCCGATTTAGTACTTCAGCATGTCGCTGCCCATATTGGTATTGAAGGTAATGAGTTGGCAGACAGAATGTCGATTCATGCGATTGATCAACAGCACAAAGGGTTTAGTCAATTTACTGCGCCACTGGATATCAGTAAAATTCTCGCGTTGCGAACAGGCTAGTTATTGTCGTAATCTCTGCTGAACGCGTTAAATTCTTTAAACGATAAACACAAAAGAGCCGGATTATTCCGGCTTTTGCATGTGTGACTTACGATTACTTAGTATTTTCTTCGTACATTAAATAATGGCTTTGCTCCATCCCTAATGATTCATAGGTTTTTTGGGCTACTTTATTGTCATGCTCAACATACAAACGGAAACTGGCGGTGCCACCGTTTTCTGCTGCTAAGTCTTTTACCGCTTGATAAAGCTTGCCATAAATACCCTGACGACGATTCTGTGGACGTATATACACACTCTGGATCCAGTAATAATTACTTGCGCGCCAGTCACTCCACTCATAGGTGACCATTAACGATCCGGTAATTTCGCCGTCAACTTCGGCGACTAAATATACCCCACGTTCAGGATGGGTAAGCAGTCCTTCAACACCGCGAGTCAATTGTTCAGTGTCTAATGATAGGTTTTCGGTTTCCATTGCCATGGCTTGGTTAAACTGAACTAGGGCGTGCAGGTCGGCATGTTGGCCTATTCTTATTGTCATGTTTTTCTCGTTTTTATAGGATGATCTGCAGCCATCATAACGCGACACTCAATAAAAGTATTGGCTTGTTGCGTCAGAAAATGTGTACGAAATGAGTTAAGGCTCCAATATTTATGGCTTTAAACAGGATGAAAGACCCAGTTCAATAACGGTAAAACTCATCAATACAAAATCAACATTTTAATGCCTAAAACAAACATATCGATATTGCTTAACCCGCTTGATAGGGTGATTACAACTCCACAATAAAACAGCTGAGTTATATTTGTTCAATATAAAAACTCTCAAATGTTGGTTTTTTTCGGTATAACGAAGATGAAAAATAATCATATTATCGATGTTTTTTGCCGTATTTTTACACGGATTCATGCTGCTAATACTCGGCGTTACGCCAGTCTGTGCGTGGATCAGGGCTTACTTATTTACGGTCCTCCACTAACGTATAATTGAAATTATTGTGACGATGCAGTAATGTGACGCCACGACGATTTAGATCTATGTCACAAACTGCATAAATTGATGGAGATAATTATGAAAGTTGCTGTATTGGGTGCTGCTGGTGGTATTGGCCAGGCTCTAGCTTTACTGTTAAAAACTCAACTGCCTGCGGGCTCAAAGTTGTCTCTATATGACATCGCTCCTGTTACTCCTGGTGTTGCGGTTGACTTAAGTCACATCCCAACAGATGTAGAAGTAAAAGGTTTTGCTGGTCAAGATCCTACAGATGCATTAGTTGGCGCAGACGTAGTGTTAATGTCTGCTGGTGTTGCGCGTAAGCCTGGTATGGATCGTTCAGATCTATTCAACATCAACGCTGGTATCGTGCGTAACCTAATGGAAAAAGTGGCTGTAACTTGCCCTAAAGCATTAGTGGGTATTATTACTAACCCAGTTAACACGACTGTAGCGATTGCTGCTGAAGTATTAAAAAATGCCGGTGTTTATGACAAAAACCGTTTATTCGGTATCACAACACTTGACGTTATCCGTAGCGAAACCTTCATCGCTGAGCTTAAAGGCTTAAACGTTGCTGACGTTAAAGTTAACGTGATCGGCGGACACAGCGGTGTGACTATTCTTCCACTACTTTCTCAAGTTGAAGGTGTTACTTTCACTGATGAAGAAGTAGCAGCAATGACAACTCGCATTCAAAACGCAGGTACTGAAGTTGTTGAAGCTAAAGCCGGTGGCGGTAGCGCAACATTATCAATGGGCCAAGCAGCATGTCGCTTTGGTTTATCATTGGTACGTGGTCTACAAGGCGAAGCTAACGTTGTTGAATGTGCCTATGTTGACGGCGGCAGTGAGCACGCTACATTCTTCGCACAGCCAATCCTACTTGGCAAAAACGGCGTAGAAAAAGTATTACCTTACGGTGAAATCAGCGCATTCGAAGCTAACGCTCGCGATGCAATGTTAGACACCCTTAAAGGTGACATTAAATTAGGCGTTGAATTTGTTAAGTAATTAACAAGTCGATGGTCTAAAAAACGCGAAGCCAAGGCTTCGCGTTTTTTTTGGTTTAAAATGCCTAGCATCTAGCATCTAGCATCTCGGTTTATTGCTATTCGATTATTCACATTGTTTACACCCACAATTCTTCATTGCTACAGGCTCATCATCTAATCTTTCATCGCCTTACCGACATTAGTTTTCCATGTGGATCTAAAGTGCCATTGCTGTTTGGAGCAAAATTCTGCAAGTTACTAATATGTTAAATTTGGAAACCGCTGAAATGAGAAATAAAAAATACAGCTTAACCATGCCGCTGCTTTTACTGGGTTGGATTTTTTCGATGCTACCGGCTCAAGCAACCGATACGCCTTATATCCCACTCACCGATTTTGGTGATAATCCTGGTGCGCTGACAAGCTTTTATCTTCCTGTGACGCAAGGCTCAAATGCTTCTCCTGCTGGGGATTTATCTTTGGTGGTGTTACTGCATGGTTGTATTCAAGACGGTGTCGAATTGGCTAACAAAAGTGGCCTAACGTCATTGGCGTTAGAGCATCATTTTGCGGTTTTAGTGCCACAACAAAGCTATGACAATAACGTAAAGGGTTGTTTCAACTGGTTTGCAAGTCAAGATACGCAGATAGACAGTGGTGAAATGTTATCGATAAAAAACATGATAGTAACTACTCAAGAAAAACTAGCTGCCAAGCATGTTTATATCATCGGGTTATCTGCTGGTGGCGCCATGGCGAGTGCGGCAATCGTCAATTATCCAAATCTATTTCAAAGCGGTGCGATCATCGCTGGCTTGCCATATCCCTGTGCCGATAATTTGATCAAAGCCATCTCTTGTATGAAGCAAGGACCAGCGCTATCGGTTGAAGAATTAGCTCAATTTGCCAAAGCAATACACCCTCAACAAACTCGTTGGCCTTCGTTGAGTATCTGGACGGGTGACAGCGACAATGTGGTCAATGCTAACAATGCGCAAATGCTCGCATCTCAATGGCAAGTGTTAACTCAATCTAACGCTAAGCCAACGGTGTCAAATGAATCTGGATACAGTATTTCACGCTGGAAAGATGCTCAAAATAACGCGTCAATCGAACTCGTCACTATTAACGATTTTGGTCACGGCATTGCCGTCAATCCAGACATAAAACATGGAGGTGAAGAAAGTGACTATCTGCTTAGGGCACCCATAAGCAGTGTGACTGAAGTGATTAAGCTTTGGGGGCTTTAATCAAGGTTAAATTTATAACATTATGTTTTTGTTATTAATTAATCGTTTGTTTTTTTAATATCTAGACCAAAACACATACTACTATAGTACCGATTCAATGTTGTTAAAAATGCTATACAGTCAATATGTGAACAGATAGTAATAAATCGAAATCAGTCGTAAATCAGAATTAGTAGTAAGTAAAACCATTAATAATAAATATTACAACGGGGATCTGTATGAAACAGAATACTATTAAAATGAGCTGTATTGCCTTAGCCATTTCGTCAGTGTTAAGCGCGCAATATGCCGTTGCCGCAGAAGAACAAAATAACAGCGGCGACAAACAACCTGTGTTAGAGCGTATTGAAGTGACAGCACGCAAAACAGTTGAAAGCTTGCAAAATGTACCTGTGGCAGTGACATCGGTCAGTGCTACCGAGTTGGCAGAAAACGGCATCAGTGTGATGACTGAAATTCAGCAGTTTTCGCCCAATACCACATTACAATCTAGCCGAGGCACTAACTCTACGCTTACCGCTTTTATTCGTGGTGTGGGTCAAGAAGATCCACTTTGGGGTTACGAGCCTGGGGTTGGCATTTACATTGATGACGTCTATATTGCGCGTCCGCAAGGTGCAGTGTTAGACATTCTTGATGTACAACGTATTGAGGTACTTCGGGGGCCACAAGGCACGTTGTACGGCAAAAATACCATTGGTGGCGCAATTAAGTATGTTACCAAAAAGATGTCTGGCGATAGTGAATTAAGTCTTAAAGGTACCGTCGGCAGTTATGGCCAAAAAGATGTCAAAGTGGCAGGGCAGTTACCTATTGTTGATGACAAGCTCTATGTCGGTTTTGCCTTTGCGAGTTTAAACCGTGACGGTTTTGGTGAATTTAAAACCTCGGCATTAGATGGCCAAGATACCGAAAACTATAATAAAGATGTAATGGCGGGTCGCTTAAGCGTTGAATACACACCTAACGACGATCTGTTTATGCGTTTTACGTATGATAAAACCCAGGATGACTCCAACTCAAAAGGCGGCTATCGCCTACTTCCTAGCTTATTAACTGATGCACCAGTACCTGATAGCAAATATGATTCTTACACCAGTATGCCTACATGGAACAAAGTAGAAACAGAAGGGTGGAGCGCGACGGTCGAATATAACCTCAATGAAAACTGGAGCGTAAAGTCGGTCACAGCCAAGCGTGAAGGCGAGTCGCTAACCAACATCGACTTTGATAATACCAGCTTACGTATTTTCGACGTGCCAGCTATCTACGAAGATGAGCAATTTAGCCAAGAGTTTCAGGTGAACTATGTTGGTGACAATCTCAACTTAGTGTCGGGGATTTACTATTTTGACGGTGATTCTTGTGGTGTTTTCGATGCTATTTTAGAAGAAGCCTTTAAAGCATATGGTGGGCTAACTCGTGAGGTGAGTGGTTGTAATAATAGCGAAAGCTACGCTGCTTATGTGCAAGGTTCATACGACTTTACTGAAAAGCTATCGATGACATTAGGCGGCCGTTACACCCGCGAATCAAAAGAAGCCACGGTTTATAATGGCGTGATATTCGATAGTATTTATCCTGAAACGGGCTGGTATCCTGGATTTGTGCGCGATGACGCGTTAATTGAATCTCAAATACCTAAAGTGCTCGATGATGAAGAAACATGGTCTAAATTCAATCCGCGAGTCGGTTTAGAATACCAAGTGAGTGATGACATGATGGTGTTTACCAGCTACTCACAAGGCTTCAAATCGGGTACGTTTAATCCACGAGCAACAGGTGCTGAACCCGCGGTTGATCCAGAAACGGTTAATTCATATGAAATTGGTATGAAGAGCGAATGGAACGATAATCTTCGCGTCAATGCCACGCTATTTTACCTCGATCATAAAGACAGGCAGTTTGTCACGGTGTTACCAGGAGAGGACAGTTCAGACCTTAATCAGCGTTTAGGAAACATCGGTAAGTCTACAGCGACAGGCCTAGAGCTTGAAGTTGAATACGCTGCGACAGATTCACTTAACTTATTTGCTAATCTTGGCTTAATTGACGCCACTTTTGACGAGGTGATTTCATATGACGAGCTGGGTAATAAAATTGATATTAGCGACACTTATACCATTACCAATACCCCAGATACCACTGCAAACCTAGGGTTTAGTTACAGCATTGAAGCTGATGTAGGCAGTTTTATCATTAATGGTAATTACTACTACCGCAGCGATTATGACTTAGCGGTTGTGGATAATCTATTGAGTCAAGATGGATACGGATTGCTGAATTTTGGTGTGAATTGGTATAGTAATGATGGCCATTGGAATGCTGGATTACATTGGAAAAACGTCACTGATGAAGAGTATTTAGTGGGTAACTACGCCTTTGTCACGCCAACAGGCAATGGCGATTTTACGCCAGGGCTAGGCGGCGATAACACCTTAATTGGATATTATGGCGACCCAGAGACCATTTCATTAACCGTTGGCTATGTCTTCTAAAACCTTGTTTAATTGATGTAGATAAGGATAGCCGGTCTCTTTAGAACCGGTTATTCTTTTTATTGCTTATAAAGAGTGAACCATAACAATATCAACGCAATGTTAGGGAGCCAATGATGTCTCAAATTAAAGTGGCCATTGCAGATGACCATCCACTATTTCGTGCCGCGTTAACCCAAGCCGTGCTTAAAAGTGTTAACAATGCACAAGTGCTAGAGGCGGAAAACTTTCAGGAGTTAATCGCTATTGTGGAGCAGCACTCAGATATTGAGCTTATCTTTATTGATTTGCATATGCCGGGAAACGATGGTTTTACTGGACTGACGTTATTGCAAAATCACTTCCCCGATATCGTGGTTATCATGGTGTCATCAGACGACCAGCCGGAGATTATCCGTAAGGCGATCAATTTTGGCGCCAGTGCTTTCATTCCAAAATCAGCCAATCTAACCCAAATATCGACGGCGATTGATACTGTGCTTGAAGGAGGTGTTTGGCTTCCAGATCACACCAATATCAGTGCCGATCAACACACCGCCGCAGAACATCAACGTTTAGCAAAGCAATTAGCTCAACTCACACCGCAGCAGTACACTGTGCTGGCCAATATTGCCAATGGTAGGCTCAACAAACAAATAGCGTATGATTTAAACATTAAAGAAACCACAGTAAAAAAACATGTCTCAGCGATTTTACTCAAACTCGAAATCAATAATCGCACGCAAGCTGGGCTGGTGTTTCAACAATTAATGATTACTTCAACTGAAAACCAGCAGGTGGATGTACAAGCATAAATCGATTGCCCTAACGAACGGTTATTGTCGCAATGAATAGTTATCGCCATTGATTGCGGTTACTGATCGATAATAAGAATCGCGATAAAAAGAGTTAACTCAAATGCCTCCATATGAGGCATTTTTTGTGGTCATTAATCTATTGAAAATATTAGTTATTCAGGCGTCAGTTGTTTAATGATCCGCTTTAAGGCTATTGCCTTAAGTGGTTTACGCACAAAGCTAAATTGAGCACTGCTGGTGTGTTGCCTAACGGCTTCCGAAGGGTCCGCAGAGCAGATAACACAGGTGGGTTGGTTACGGCTTATCGTCAGGTGATTGGCTAATAAATACTGTACTAAGTCCACACCATTTTTATCATCTTCTAAGTGATAGTCAGCAATAATCAGTTTGGGTTGTGGGTTATTGGCCAATTGCAGTATGGCACTGGGTTGGTCTTTTGCGGTAATGACATTGCATCCCCAATCGCTGAGTAATGTAGAAATCGCTTTTAGCATCAGGTCGTCATTGTCGATCACCATTACAGTGATATTAGCGCTGTCACTGCTTATCTCATCTTCGGCTGTTTCAATCACTTTAAGCGGCTTTTTCTGCTGTAATACTCGGGGTATTTCAACACTAAAACACGTCCCTTTGCCTACTTCAGAATGCAGCGATATGTTGATATCCAACAACTTGGAAATTCGTTCACATATCGCCAAACCTAGCCCTAATCCCGGAATTTCACGAGTGAGCTCTAAGCGTTCAAATTCACAAAAAATGGCTTGCTGTTTATCCAGCGGAATACCTGGGCCATTGTCCCAAACTTGGATTAATAAAGCGTGCTCAAGTCGCCTGACGCCTAATAACACTTTAGGGACAAACTCAGTATTGTTAGTCTGCCCGTTTACTTTATTGTCAGGCGTAGAGGTTTGGGATATTACTTGCTGATTGCGTTTGCCTGAAGGGGAATAATGAAACGCATTAGACAAAAAGTTCTGAATAATACGCCGCAGTAGCCTTTGGTCGCTTTCTACAAAACAAGAAGAGACTTGGTAATTAAAATCAATACCTTGTTGAACCGATAACGCCTTAAATTCATTAACTAACGTTGACAGTAAATCATCAATCGCAAATTGGCTTTTTTCAGTTTTTAGCGAGTTACTGTCTAAGCGAGATATCTCAACCAGATCTGATAGTAAGCTTTCCACCACGTTTAAGGAGTCTTCAATATTGGTTGCCAAGTCATACAGTTCCGTTGATTTAACCCTTTGCTTCAACATTTCAGTGAATAAGGTTAAGGCATTAAACGGTTGCATTAAGTCATGGCTGGCCGCGGCCAAAAAGCGGGTTTTACTGCTATTAGCAGCTTCCGCTTCAGCTTTGGCTTTTTCCAGTTCTTGGGTGCGGCTTTCAACCCGTTTTTCGAGTGTTTCATTGGCCAGTTGTAAGGCTTTTTCTGCTTCAATGTGGGCAGTAATATCAGCAAAAGTACTCACAAAGCCGCCGCCTGGCATGGCTTGGCCGCGAATCTCCAGTACTTTTCCATCTAACATCGTGCGTTGGAAATGATGAGGGCTACCACTGCGCATATGAGCTAAGCGCTTTTCAACTAGCTGGTGAGCCTCGTCACCGACAATAATACCTCTGTCGATATTAAATCTAATCAGCTGTTCAATTTGCAGTCCTGCTTTGACGTAATCTTTAGGGTAATCAAGCAGTTCAATATAGCGTTGATTCCAAGCTACTAAGCGCATATCGGCATCGACAACACTGATGCCTTGCTCAATATTCTCCACGCCAGATTGCAGCAGTTCTCGGTTAAATTCAAAGATTTGGCTGGCTTCATCGACAATGCTAACTACATCTTCTAGTGGCACCTGCTGGCTGCGTGATGCGGCATTCATCACCATTCGGGTAGAGGCTGAACCGAGTACGCCAGACAGTTTTAAGCGAGTATAATCAACAAGCAGTTGTTGCTGGTTTTTGCCTGCGAGTTTTTTTGACTCTGCAATAAGAGCATCGGCTTCATCTTTGTTGATAAAACGATTTAATAAACTGGCTAAATCTTCTATAGATAAGTGCCGTTCTAGTTGCACATGTTTTCTATTTACAAATAAATCAGCTTGTAAAACCTCGCCAACGCTTTGCTCTTTAAGCAGAGATATCATCACAAAGCAACCAATGTTAGCCACTAAACTGTAAAATACGCCGTGGCTAATATTGTCCAAACCGGTTAAGCCAAACAAGGCTGTCGGCGTTAGCCATGTGATATCAAATAAGCCAAATTTAACCCAATGAGCATCGGGAAAGGTAACCGGTAACAGTAAGGTATAAAGCCAGACAACACTGCCCATTATTAGCCCCACAAACGCGCCTTGAGTGGTGGCACTTCGCCAATATAAGGCGCCTACTGCGGCGGGGGCAAATTGAGATAACAGTACAAATGACAGCAAGCCAATACTAGCTAGATGATTTTGCTGATCGATAAAACGTTCAAAGGCGAAAGCTGACAAAAGAATGACTGCGATTGAGAATCTGCGTAAATTTAATAAAATGCCGGATAATTGCGGGGTTTGCTGAGAACCAAATTTCTGTAATCGTAATAGCAATGGCGTTAACACTTCTGTCGAAATCATCGTGCTTAGTACAATAGCTGCCACAATCACCATTGCGGTTGCGGCAGCCAGTCCACCGACATAAACCAATATTCCTAACCATGCTTGTTGATAAAAAAGCGGTAATGTCAGCACATAGGTATCGGCACCAACACTGCCACCCGGGAAGCTAAGCTGTCCGGCTAATGCAATCGGCAACACAAAAATATTAATTAATAGCAGGTATAACGGCACCATCCAACGTGCTGATTTGAGCTCTTTGTCATGATTGTTTTCAATCATCATCATGTGAAATTCTTGCGGCAAAGCGTAGATAGTAATCGCACCCAAAATAACCTGAGAAACCACAAGGTAAGTCGAGTCTGATTGGCTGGTTTGTTGAATATGTTGACCTTGGCTGAGCAAGTCACCAAAGCCATCGAATATAAAGAAGGTGGCAAAAATACCCACGGCTGTCAGGGCAAATAACTTAACGATAGAGCTAAACGCAATGGCCAGCACTAAGCCTTGATTATGTTTACTGGCAGACAGCTGGCGGGTGCCGAATAAAATACTAAAGATAATTAATACAATCGTTACCACAAATGCGGTGCTAATACCGGACTGAAACGTACCGGTTAGTAAATCAAAGCTGGTACTAATCGCTCTTAGCTGCAATGCGATATAAGGAATGGTGCCAAGTAGTGACACGATGGCAACGCTGGCAGCAATTTTAGGCGAACGGTCAAAACGGCATGCAATAAAGTCGGCAATAGAGGTCAAGTTTTGGCTTTTAATTATTTGCAGCGTGCGCATTAGCATAGGCCAAGCAAGCACCAAACAAATGATCGAACCAATATAAATGGGGGCCAGCCATGCGCCAGTTGTTGCTGCTTGTCCAACGGTGCCATAAAACGCCCATGATGTGCAGCATACCCCTAACGACAGGCTATAGACCCACGGCTTTTGGGTTAATTTTTTTATGGAACGATTTTGCCCCCACTGTGCAACCACAAACAGCATTGCAAGATAAGCAATCGAAATTGAACTAATTAACCAAGTATCAATAGATAACCAAGCCTGCAAGTTATTCCCCAATTATTTTTATTGTTTATCCTTGCGAAACTACACTAGACGCCCTGTTTGATAAAGATTTTTAACGATGCGGTGCACTAAGGTAGTACTTATTTATCCATACCCATCAGATAACATGATTTAACTCCATTAGTGTCATTTAAGGTTCCGATAACGCCTATGAAAATAACCCATAGATATTTGGTCGAAGGTTTAGTCTTTACGAGTTATGTGCTTTTTGCCATGGCATGGGTTGGCGGCACAGCCAGCATGAACAACATCATGGCATCGATGCACATTGAGAGTTTAGCGTCGGCAAGTTTTATCAGTGGTGCAGTCACGCTCGCTAAAATAGTCGGTACGTTTAGTGCTGCATATGTGGCGGTAAAGTTTGGAATAAAGTACGCCTTTTTGTTAGCCGCGTTATTAATTGTTGTCGGGATAGTAACGCCTTTAGCGACGAGTTATGAGTTACTGCTGGTGAGCCGATTTTTAATGGGCTTGGGTGGAGCCTTTATGATTGTGTACTTTAACCCTATTGTGATGCTGTGGTTTGCACCTGAAGACCGTCCGGTAGTTAATGGTTTGAATGCGGTAGCATTTAACGTAGGCACAGCGATTATTTTATGGGGCATGACCAGTATTAACACCCTCACCGGTAGCTGGCAAAATAGCTTAGTGTTGTTTTCAGGCGCGAGCTTGATACTGGCCATCGTGTGGTTACTGGTTAAGTTTGATGCTCCACAATCTGCAAATAATGCCTCTGGGGTAGAGCCTGCCATTTACGGTTATCTTGAGGGCTTAAAAGATACATTTAATTGGGCTTATGCTTTTACTTATTCTGGACTGCTTTCGTTTTATATTTGTCTATTTACTTTCTATCCTCAAGCGGGCATAAGCCAAAGCAAATGGGTGATTGGTTTTGGTATTGTCGGTACGATTGCGGGAATGTTGTATAGCCGCAAAAATCCGTTACGCCTTCCCATTCTTCGCTTAAGTGGTTTGATTATTTTTATTACCGTTTTAGGCTTATCTTTTAGTACCGAGCCTTGGCTGCAAATAACATGCGCTATCATATTGGGCTTTTTTATCTTTTTCCCTGTGACTGCATTAGTGTCTATTCCTCACGAACTCCCTGACATGACGGGGCAAAAAATCACTGTGGTGTTTAGCCTGTTTTGGTCAATCAGCTATCTGGTTTCGACTATTGTGTTGTGGGTGTTTGGTAAATTGGTTGATTTAAACGATGGCAGTTATGTCAGTTCATTTGTGATGATCTCGATACTCAGCGGCACAGTGTTTGTTGGCAGCTATTTTCTACCTGAAACAGGAAAACCAAAGGAGTTAACCTAATGCGAGGAACCGTTTCCCCAAAACTCACTGATTTTCTGGCGTTAGCCAACAGCAATATCGCCTTGGCTAAACAGAATAATGTCCAATTTACACCGACCATTTTGCGCCAAAATCTAGATAAACTCGGCGCACTAATGAGTGATTCGCCAGCGATGAGCTACATTGCAGATAAAATGCTAACGTTACCCGACCGTACTATTCCCGTCAGGATTTATAGCCCTGCGCCAGATAAACCTTTGCCAGTGTTATTGCATTTTCATGGTGGTGGGCACATGTGTGGCAGTGTGGTGCTTTACGATCCTATTTGTCGTCATCTTGCTAGCGTAGCGCAGTGTGTAGTGATATCTGTCGAATACCGGCTCGCGCCTGAATATCCATATCCTGCAGGGATTGATGACTGCGAACAGGTATTAATACGTTACGCTGAGTTACTGGGTGATGTTAACCATCAACACAATGTCACTATTATTGGTGACAGTGCTGGTGGCGCCATTTGCACCAGTTTAAGCATGAAAAGTTTGACCGATAAGCGGATTAACATCGACCAACAAATTCTTATTTACCCGAGTGTCGATTACACCTTAAACAGCCCATCATTAGACAGTAATGGCACTGGGTTCTTACTCGAAACAACCCGTATAAAGTGGTATTTCGAGCAGTACTTTCAATCTACCGATGTAGATGTCATTAAACAGGCTTCACCTTTGTTTGGGGCTATGTCTGTTAAATTGCCTAAAACCCTTATTTTTACTGCAGGCTGCGATCCGCTTCGGGATGAGGGCATAGCCTATGCGAAGGCCTTAACTGCTGCTGGTGTTGATGTTGAACATCATTCGTTCGACGGCATGATCCACGCCTATATGTTGCTGCACGATGTAGTGAAAGATGAATGCATGGCAACCTATCAACACATTGCTAAATTCATGGCCTAGTTTGTCATCATTAATTGAAGCCTTGCCTGTTAGGCATTAAAAAGCCCTTATCGATGTGAATAAGGGCTAACATTGAATATAACGCTACCATTTTATAGAACAATAACGCCAAGCTTATTGCGCTGTCCACGCACCATCCATTGGTAAAGCTGCACCGGTAATGCCTCTTGCGGCACCACCACAAAGAAATAAAACAAACTCACCGATTTGTCTCGGTGCCAGCATTTCTGGTAACGGCTGCTTGGCTGTCACGAGTTGATATTTAGCGTCTTCATAACTCAAATTTTTATCGCTTGCTATGCTGTCAATTTGTTTGCCGATAAGCGGCGTATCCACCCATCCAGGGCAAATCGCGTTGACGGTAATTCCTTGTTCAGCGCATTCAATCGCGACCACCTTGGTTAAGCCAATAATTCCATGTTTTGCTGCACAATAGGCTACCTTATTGGCCGAGGCGACTAAGCCATGTACTGAGGCAATATTGATAATTCGTCCCCACTTTTTTTCAGTCATTGCAGGTACGACTTGTTGAATCGTATGGAAAGCGGAAGACAAGTTAATCGCAATGATGTCATTCCACTTTTCGACCGGAAAGTTTGCCACATCCTGGGTGTGCTGAATCCCAGCATTGTTAACCAAAATATCAATACTGCCTAATGCACTCATCGCACTGTCCATAAACGCATGTATGCAGTTAGCGTCTCTCAAGTCTGCATTGCTGAAAAAGGTCTTTATTTGGTATTGGGTTGCAAACTCAGCCGCTAAAGTCTGCCCTTCATCTTGCGCCATTAAGCCATGCAATACGATATGACAACCTTGTTCGGCAAGTACATGCGCTGTCGCCAGGCCAATGCCGCTAGTGGAGCCGGTAATAAGTGCCACTTTCCCTTTGAGTCCAGTTTGTAACGTCGACATAGTATCGGTTCCCTTAATTCAATAGCGGCAATGACAAGGTATGCCATCAACCTATTTGTCATGTTTCATTGCGAGATCATGTCTAGTGCATATTCTCACTAACATCTGATTTAGTACTTTCAGAATAAAGCAATTACAGCACTATTTAATTGGCACCTTAGTACCATAAGAACAGGGAAATAGTTGTCGATACATTGAAGGGGAGTCGATGGTTTATTAAACAACATCGACAGGGTCATCAACAGGGTCTACATTTTTTGATTATTGAGTTCTTGGTCAAAAAATTCTTAGTGAATAGGCGGGAACATTACCAACTAATCTCTTTGCCTTGCCAATCTAAGTAACTGGCTTGGCCGTTGGGCTCAATATCGGCCATGATGTTATACAGCTGGCTGGCAACAAATTCTGGGGTAAAAAGCTTGCCTGCAGGCACATTAGCCTGAAAAGGTTTTGATAATGGTGTGTCAGTAGTGCCAGGATGAAACGCGATGAGTTTGACTCGTTTAAGCCGCCTTGCATATTCCACTGCAGTGGTTTTAATCAGCATGTTTAACGCGGCTTTTGAAGCGCGATAGCCATACCAGCCGCCTAAACGGTTATCTGAAATACTGCCAACTCGGGCACTCAATAAACTGATCACACACTTTGGGCTGTCTATCTTATGAGGTTGCTGTAGCAGTAACTCGGTTAAGGCGCTTAACCACAACATCGGCACAATACTGTTAGCGTAAAACAGCTGCTGTAAGGCATCACTGTTAATGTCTTCAATGCGTTTTTCAGGCATTAAATGAGTTTTGTCTGTGGTTTCATTATCTGTGCGTTCATTAGTCGTTTTAGAGTGCAAAATACCATTACAGATGATGATTTTTTTAATGGTGCCAACCATCGATGACATGTCCGCAATACAACGAGAAATTGAGGCTTGTTGATAATCGCAGCTAATATGATGGTGAGTGACATTATTGGCCAGGGCAGGCAGTGTCATTACAGGCAGTGTCAGTGAAAATTGACGGCTCACGGAGATAATGGTTAACGCTAAATCAGGCTCTTTTTCCGCGATGGCTTGGCTAATAAAAGCTTGTGCTATAAGCGATGAAGCGCCAATCACAATAATGGTTTCTGTTGTCGTTGAATCGCTCATGCTGTTTACCCTTACTTTATTTTACAGTTACCGTTATCACAGCGTTTTTGACCTGTGAGCAAATAAGATATACGGTAGCGATTACGGGCAAAGGCCAAATACGCAAGGTCAGCAACAGGTTTAATCAGCGGTAACCGTAATAATTTTATCCAACCATGCTTACCAGTTAAGCCCCATGCTTTAGCTGTTACATCTAAACCATATAGCCAGCTGCCATCAGCTTGTAACCCATGAAGCACGGTATTGGCTTTTAATACATCTAAATCAGGGAAACGCAGATTAATATCATCGGCGTTAATGTCTTCAAGGCCGATGTGGTTTAAACGGTCATATCGCTTTAATTGCTTCATTTCATTGAGGCACAGCGGGCAAGTGCCATCGTAAAAAATAGTCAGTTCCATCATTTACCTCATTTATGTTATTGCTTGCTTGAACACCTATACTGAATATTGTACGCCTCAAACATCAAGCCAGATTACATTTGTTTCCATGATCGAGATTACACACAAATTACCGAGGTTTATGATCTTTCTATTTCACTTTGGCGTATATATCCAAAACAATTCACAAGGGCTCAATAATGCCATTAAGCCAAGCCATTATTAAGGTCACCAATTTACGCTTACGTACGTTTATTGGATTTAACCAAGACGAACGCGAAAAGCAGCAAGACGTGGTGATCAATATCGAGATCCATTATCCAGCCGATCGATCGTTTCAAACCGACGACGTTGCTGATGCGCTAAACTACAAAGTGATCACCAAAAAAGTGATCCAGCATGTAGAAGAAGGCCGTTTTTTATTACTGGAAAAATTGGTTGCCGACGTATTAGATATTTGTCGGGAGCACCCAACTGTTACCCTGGCCAGAGTCACTATTGATAAGCCCCATGCACTGCGCTTCGCCGATTCAGTATCGTTATCTTTAGAGTATCAAGCCTAACCACTATTTAAGGATGTTATTATGACGACCATTAATGACATAACGCGCGCAGAGTTGTCTGCAGAAGCATTAAAAGTACAACAAGCATTGGTTGCTCATGGCCTTGAAACGCCATTAGTGCCAAATGATATGACCAGCGAGCAAAAATATCAGCGTATTAAAGGCTTAATGACCGAAGTTGTGTCAACCTTAGGGCTGGATTTAACCGACGACAGCTTAGCTGAAACACCGCACCGCATTGCCAAAATGTACGTTAATGAGATTTTCTCGGGCCTCGATTATGCTAATTTCCCAAAAATCACTCAAATCGATAATAAGATGGGTGTAGAAGAAATGGTAAAAATTAGCAATATCAGTGTGGTGAGTACTTGCGAACATCACTTTATTACCATCGATGGTTTCGCCAAAGTGGCTTATATTCCTAAAGATAACATTATCGGCTTATCGAAAATTAACCGCATCGTGCGATTTTTTGCCCAGCGCCCACAAGTACAAGAGCGCTTAACTCAGCAGATTCTAGTGGCGCTGCAAACGTTATTGGCGACCGATGATGTCGCTGTGAGCATTAACGCTACCCACTACTGCGTAAAATCTCGTGGCATTATGGATACCTCATCAAGCACGCAAACCACTGCACTTGGTGGTTGCTTTAAGGCCAATCCCGCTAGCCGAGCAGAGTTTCTAGCATAGCTTTTAGCGTAACGTTTAGACATATAACCAGCTAGCATAACGTTTAGACATAACCAGCTAGCATAATGTTTAGACATAACCAGCCTGAACTCGGAATCGCTTGCGCCACAGCATGCCTTTTAAAAAATGACTTCACATAATGAAGTCATTTTTTTATCACCCATTACACTATCGATTGTCATTATTACGCGCTAGGATGGTTTATTCTTAGATAACCATCTAATTTAATTATGATAAAGGCTCAATGTATCAGAGCTAAAATTAAGAGAGCATTATGGAACGTACAATACTGATCACTGGCGTAGGTAAACGCATAGGTTATGCACTGGCCAAATATTATTTGGCACAAGGTCATCATGTCATTGGCACTTATCGTACTCATTATGACAGCATTGAACAGCTCGGTAAGTTGGGCGCGAGTTTACATTCATGCGACTTAACCGATGCGGCATCTATTGATGGATTAATTACTCACATCAATGAGCATCATGATCGCCTCGATACCATTATTCATAATGCGTCAGACTGGTTACCCGACAACAACGGCTTAAGCCCGAGCGAGACTATGACGCGAATGATGCAAATTCACGTATCAGCGCCGTATCAAATCAATCTTGCCTTAGCGCCATTACTGATTAGCGCAGCTAAAACTAATGACGACAGCATTGGTGCCAGCAACATTATTCACATGACAGATTACGTCGCCGAAAAGGGCAGTAAAAAGCACATCGCCTATGCCGCCAGTAAAGCAGCACTGCATAACATGACACTGTCATTTGCTAGCTTGTTAGCACCGCATGTTAAAGTAAACGCCATTGCTCCCGCGATGATTTTATTTAACCAAGATGACGATGATGCCTATAAAGTCAAAGCATTGGCTAAAGCCATATTGCCTAAAGAAGCCGGTAATGCAGAAATCATTTCCTTAGTCGATTATTTGCAGGCCAGCCATTATGTTACCGGCCGCAGCTATGCTGTTGATGGCGGCAGGCATTTAAAATAATCCATAAAACGCCAAGCGCTAATGTGCGCTGCAATGTTGACGTCAATTTGTTATAGACTTCTAGATGGCTAATTGGTAGTGTGGATATTAATCAGTATCCACACTCGCTATTATCGAAAGGAAGTCACTATGTCTGCAGAAAACATGAAGCTGGAATCATTGGCGTTACATTATGGCTACGAGTCTGAAGCTACCACCAAAGCCGCCGCGGTGCCGATATACCAAACCACCTCATATACCTTCGATGATACCCAGCACGGTGCGGACCTGTTCGATTTAAAAGTGGCTGGCAATATATACACCCGCATAATGAATCCTACTACTAGTGTGTTAGAGCAACGCTTAGCCGCCATTGAAGGCGGCATCGGTGCGCTTGCAGTGGCATCAGGCATGGCCGCCATTACTTATGCTATCCAAGCGTTAACCCAAGTGGGCGACAATATTGTCAGTACCAGCCAGTTGTACGGCGGCACGTATAACTTATTTGCCCATACGCTGCCACGCCAGGGCGTTGAAGTCCGTATGTCGGCGTTTGATGACTTTGATGGCCTCGACGCGTTAATTGACGACAACACCAAAGCCCTATTTTGCGAATCAATTGGTAACCCGGCCGGTAATATTGTCGACTTACAGCGGTTAGCTGATATTGCTCACAAACATGGGGTACCATTAATTGTCGATAACACTGTAGCGACGCCAGTATTGTGCCGCGCATTTGATCATGGTGCCGACATTGTTATCCATTCGCTCACTAAATACATTGGCGGCCACGGCACAACCATTGGCGGGGTGATTATTGACTCGGGTAAATTTGACTGGGTCGCCAACAAAAAACGTTTTGCGATACTTAATCAGCCAGATCCGTCTTATCACGGCGTGGTGTATACCGACGCCTTTGGTCCAGCCGCTTATATTGGCCGTTGCCGAGTAGTACCACTGCGTAATACTGGTGCAGCGTTATCACCGCACAGTTCATTCTTATTACTACAAGGCTTAGAAACCTTAAGTTTACGCATGGAACGTCACTGCAGTAATGCGCTTACGCTAGCCGAATATCTCCAGCAACACCCTAGTATTAGCTGGGTTAATTACGCAGCACTACCAGACAGCCCACACCATGCAACTTGTCAAAAAATCACTGGTGGTAAAGCCTCTGGTATTATTAGTTTTGGCATTAAAGCTGCTAATGCAGAAGCGGGTAAAGTAGCTGGTGGTAAGTTTATTGATGCGCTGCAAATGGTGCTACGTTTGGTCAATATTGGTGACGCTAAATCGTTAGCTTGTCATCCCGCCAGTACCACCCATCGCCAGTTAGACAGTGCCGAATTAGCCAAAGCCGGTGTATCAGAAGATCTAGTACGCATATCGGTGGGAATTGAGCACATCGACGACATCATTGCCGATGTCAGCCAAGCATTAGAGAAAGCAATTGTGTAAGTCCATTTTTAGTCTAATCAGTTAACTAAAAAGCCCCATCAATAGCGTTTATTGATGGGGCTTTTTCCATTCTGTTATGTTTGATTTTGACCTTCTACAAAGTCTAGTTGGTATGTAAGAGGAATCAGCAGTATCAACGTGTCTCCGTCCAAAGTGTCCGAAATAGCGTGATGAAAATGCCGTAGTGACATCATGGCCTTTATCACACATCCCTGTGTTTCAAGGCATGTAGACTCCTGTCTTGCAGATATGTAACAGGCTCGGGGGTACATGGTCGTTTTTTGACATCCATGTCATCACGACATTCGTCAGTCCATTCACATCAGATGTACCATCTGAGTCGTTAGGTGATTTTTATTATGCTATGAGGACGAACACTTTGCCGGAGCTGCCGGGGTGATCCAAGAGGGGGAAGCCGTTTTCCCCTTCTTGGTCTGGTGTGGGCGAAGCGCCACGACCTTAATAGTATTAAGCTATTTTAAATAGCCAATTTTCTCGTTGGGGTAATAATCACGGGCAAAGGGATATCCCAAAAATCAGTAGGCACTTGGCTGACTTGCTGACAGTCGTGGGCAAAGCCTACGGCTAACGGCTTGTTATCGACCACTTGTGCCAAGGTGCGGTCATAATATCCGCCGCCCATGCCCATGCGATTGCCGTGTTCATCAAAGGCGACTAGCGGAGTAATGATCATATCGAGCTTATCAACGGTAATGACATGCTGCACATTGAGCTGTGGCTCGCTGATACCATATTGGTTGTTAACCATCACCGAGTCGCGATCGTAGCGCACAAACAACAAATTGCCCTTACTAAACGGATGAATACGCGGCAAATAGAGATTAATGTCGACATCCCATAACGCTTCAATCAGTTTTTGAGTAGCAAGTTCACCATCGTGAGTGACATACAAGGCAACATGCTGAGCCGACTGTGCCTGAATTTCAGCTAACATATGACGGCTGGCAATTAAGGCTAATTGATTTTGTTCTTCAGCGCTGAGGCTATTACGTTCTTGTCTTACATGGCGACGAATATTATCGCGACTCATGTCGACACTTTCAAATACGGGGTCTTCGAGTTCGGTTGGCGTGGCAAAATAGCTGATGCGTGCCGAAGAGGTTGACGTAACAGGACGATTGTCCTTGTTAGCCATAAAACGCGTGATACTCATATATTAGGAGTACTCCATCACTTACAAATTAAAAACACCAAAACACAGTATGAAAGTAGATTATCGCTTTCTGAGTCGATATGAAAGCACAGGTTAATCTTCTGCTAATGTTGCTACAAAATTTAGCCTATGCTCTGCATATCGAACCTAAATACGTAACACTATTTATCCATATTCATTGATTTTAGTAGCACTGGGCTATCGTAATCCGCCACCATTGTTTTTGCTTTTAACCAAAAACGTCTACGGGTTAAAAAGTAAGTAAAGCTAATCGATAACAAGCCCCACTCAAATACATTGTGCTTCATAAAATCCAAGGCCGATGTTAATAGTTTCGTCACCTCACGGGCATAATGAGTATGATCTACCACAAAACCATACGTTGGATTTATCACGTAAAGCCCATATTGAATGGCGCAGTAAATACCCAGCCCAGCCAATAAACCAAACAGTTTGCCGTACCATCTTTTAGGTTTTTTCACCCCAAAAATAAGTAAGTAAACACCGACTAATAGCGAGCCACTCACTAAGGTGCTAGCGATGGTGGGTGAGTGTCTAAGTAGCTCTAACGTATTGTAATAAGATGAAAGGCCGATGTGTGGTAATAATAGTGTGATGCTAATCGCCAATAACCAGATTTTGGTTTTACCGATATTTTTCCAATACCACTTCTTTACGCTCTTATAGCTTAACCACAGCAGTCCAAAGACAAACGCATAATTCACATAAGCGGGGAGTCCAAATAAACCAAATTTCATCATCAATAATGCCATTATCCATTCTGGCACTTGTGTCACACTCATGCGGTGACCCGTTTCAGCGGCAAATAAAGGAAATAACAGCGCGATCAACATCCCTAACGTGAAGAACAAATAAGTGTACTTCACTAAGCTTAAAAACATGTTTGGGGCAATGCCCTTAACGCTCTGCTTTTTTAACGTAGTGACTAAGTGTTGATAGTTAGAGATAACAGCATCGTTAATCTCATTTGATACCCAATTTTCTGTTAATAACGCAATTTGAGTATTGGTGGTGTTCGCTTCAATAATGTCTTTTATGGCAGGTGTTGCTAATACATCTTTGTCGGTTTCTTGGTCATTGCCTGTCAATTTCTGCGCCACAAGCCATACTGCAGGATCGTAAACACCACCGGCATTATGGGTAGTGTCATTCTTACCTGCAAAACACATTGTTGTATCGACTTTATCTACCGTAGCAGTAAATTGTAACGTCGGCAGTTTAGCGGTAAAAGCATAAATAAAAGTACAACCATCAAGGGTACCCTCAACGTCAACTTCAGTTATCTCGGTCAAATGATAAACTAAGTCTAAACCATTATTTTTAACGAATTCAGAGGTCCATTCGTGATAGTCGTTACTATTATAAGCCCATTTAGTGCTACGTTTGGCATCACCATCAATGGTGTAACTGTAATAGAGATAACCACCACCATTACAAGTATTACAGGTTACAGAACCTGAGCCGCTGCAGGTATTACAGGTTTTTTTACCACTTCCCCAGCAGGATGTGCATGATTCTGTCGTATAAACAGTGCGATTATTGTGGCTGTCGTAACGCGACACACTAATGCGGCCGCTGCCACTACAACCGGTACAAGAATTCTTGCCAGAGCCATGGCAATTAGAACAGCTTTGTGACCCCGAACCACTGCAGTTGTAACACACTTTGCTGCCTACATAGGTTTCTGGTGCAGATTTTAAGTCTCTATTTCGGATCAAAAAATTACTAGAAATATCAGGCCCAAGAATGTTTAAAAAGCGATCGTTAAATAACGAGTTTTGTCCGCTAGCATACTCTTTTGCTTTGTCGTGGGCGTAATCCCTCGCATTCGATGCACTGCCAGATTTAATGCCATTCGGACAATAGGCGCCATGTTCGTGTTGACTGACCCCAACTTCAATCGTCCACCCAAAAGTAAACTTAAGTTGAGGCAGTTTTGTTTGTTCGTTGCTTAATATTACTGGTACGTCTACACCAGTTAGATCTTTACCGTTGCTGCGGATAAATCGTTGGAATTGTTCTAATTTACTCACGTAATACTTCCTATAAACAATGCGTGATTCATTTTGCTGTTTCTGTCACCAGCGAACAGCATCAGCTCATTAAAAATTAATGTCGAAACTCGTTTGGCCAGCTTTCAAATATATCCATTGTCTAATGGGCTCTTGTCCTGAAGCAGAGACTTTAATGTCATAATTGCCAGCAGGTAGCATCATGCCGGCTTGATATTTGGGCTTAATATTCATCACAGACACGTTGGCATTTGCGATATTACTCTTAATCGTTAGGGGTAATAGGGCGGTATTGGTAGGTGATGATTTAGCCGGTTGAGTGGCCTTATGTGCTGGCATTACCGCTAAATCAAAGCGATTAATGGGGTCGCTAATGGCATTAAAGCCTTGGGTAATTAGTAAGCGCTGGTCTATTGAAGAGCCGACAGGTTGTACAATCGGCAAGGTCACAAGTAACCATTTAAGCGTATATGACACCGTGGCAGAATCGTTCTTTTCCATTTGATCAAAAAAGTAATGCAGTGATGAGCCTGGCATAGTGTATTGGTTGCCGCCCATCGATAACGGAACCACAAATATTGACGCTAATAACACCGTTGATATCACCGGTTTTATCAAGCGATTAGGCTTAACTCTTGGCGCAGAGGACGCACGTTTAGCTTGTACTAGTTCGACCGCTTTCATCGGTAGCTTTAATACGGTAAGTAACACTAATGCTAAGCTAATCGCCATAGAAATTGGCGGAATAATAGTTGAACGTAATGCCGATTTACCTGTTGATTCAAACGCACCACCATCGGCAAACTCAACTAGTTGAGCTTCGAGCACATTGAGGTATTCAGTGGTTTTACGTTTTATATTGGGCTCAATAATATGTTGCTTAAACTCGCGATTATTCCAATCGGCTAGCGTAGGATTAACGTACAACTCTTTCATTTCTTGTTTTATACGCTGTTGAATATCGCTTTGCTGTTGAAAGGTTTGCCAGCTCAAATTCGGTGGCATATCGCTACCCTTAGCTTTCATTTTTGAACGCCACTCGGCATCAGCCTGTTGACGCACTTTTTTAGCGACAGCGATATCAAAGCTGTTGCGATCGGTGATTGACCAAGAAGGGGATAAGGTTAAGCCTTTTTGCTTTAGCTTCTTATTAACTTTTATACTGGTAAGTTCATGAACTCTAAATTGATGGATTGAGTTAATGCCTAGAGAGTAGCCCCCCGACTCCTTAACAAAATCAGGTGCCATTTTTATCATCAATACTTTTTTATAATGATTTACATCGTTGGTGTACACCATTCGATGATCTTTAAAGCCAGCATCGCCACCAGTGATAGCATCTGCAGCCTGCATCGCCGTGAATAAGCCTAAGCTCATAATGCCTGAAATAATAGAATTGCCGACGTTTTCTGAGGTTGAGATCTCTTCGCGAATTAACCAATCATCTGGAGGAATATAAGGAATACCGTACTTGGCTATTTCTTTGTCATAGCCTTTTTGTAATCGCTCAAAACATCTATCCTTACTACTACCACTTTTCTTTTCTGCGCATTTATTACGACGTTCAAAATAGTCATATAGTTTTGGAGCAATTTTTTGAGCTCGCGATTCCACCCTAGCTTCATAAGCTTTGGTGCCTTTTTGGTATTGTTCCCACCCTTGCTTAACTTGATTTTGGGTGTCTAACCAGTACGAATCCGACCGAGTTTGTACACTGGCTAAGGCTTGGTTATATTGATTTGAACCCGAGGCATACTCAGTGTATTTATTGCGCAGTGTTTGGCGGAAATTATCATAATGGCCATAGTGTTCGTCAAACCGAGACATGGCTCGATCGCGAACAAACTTTTCCATTATCAAACGCTTTTTGTCCTTTAAATCGTCGACTAATTTGTCGTCAGCGTAAACTAATCCACCAAATACCGATAAAAAGGTTTTTTCGATAGCACTGTGTTCTTTATTGGGATCATACTCAATACCTTCGAATGTGATTGAGTTTTCAATTAACGCACTACGGAGTAACTGCGATAAATAAGCTTGCTGGCGTTCTTCAGGCGTTGAAGCGTCAATAATAAAATGATCGACTAACCATTTTTGTCCAAAAAATACCGTTGGCCACACAAGTACCGCAATGAGTGCAAAGTAACCTAAAGCGCGCGTAACGTTAGCGACTTTTTTACCCTTTAATAATAAATCAGCTAACAGTAACGTAACGCCTATTCCACTGATTGTTCGGCCAAATAGCTCTACTGTTCGTAAGTCTTCTATGCTGGAGTTTCGTCCTCCAGCAACATCGGTCAACGCTGCATTAAATACCGCTTCAGGGAACAAATACACTAGTGAGCAAATGAACATCAACAACATCCACCAGAAGGGGGTACCCGTTTTATTTATCTGGGCTTCAACTGCTTGCTGCTTTTCTACTTTTTTAGCGGTTGATTGCTGACTTTTTTGTACTTTTTCCAGCTCTTTTACCGCGGATTGCATTTTTTTTTGTGTAGGAGCGCTGTTAAGCAGATTTGTTGCAAATGGACTTTTGTTATTTTCAGTCATATTAATCTTTATCAACCATCGTCTTTTTATCTTTATGTCGTTATTTAATCGCTATTTAGCTTGGCGTGCAGGCAACCTTAAAATGATTGTATCACCTGTATTGTTATCAATTTTTTCATCAGTGATAGTAGGAAAACCATGTTCTAACAACGGAGTAGGAATAGTGTTTGGCACTACTTTAACGGGAGTCGCGTTGATGGCAGCAAGGCCAGAGTCTAATGATAGATAGTAACCTTCGTTTTGATAGCCACGCATTTCGGCAAAACGATCAAAGTCAGCATCTTGCGGTAAAGACGCAATATAGCGACCAAGATGGCTCAATGGCTGATAACGTTTAACTGGCAAAGCAGCATTGAATAGACGTTGGCAAATTTTGTAAGGTGTCGCATCGACAATGGCGCCATCAGGAAGTTGATCTGTGGTTAATTTGATGAGCTGTGATTGATGATACTCGCTACCATTGAGCGAATAGGTATACACTTTCATTCCGAGTTGATGTGCATGATATTTAACGTTGGTATGTTGCATAAAGCTACGGATATCTAGGTGGAGCCCAGAGTTTTTACCCAGTTTTCTCTGTAATTCAGAAAGTGAGGATTTTGCCGTATAATCTTTATAACGTGAACGATAACGCTTAGTACCGTATCGACCCACTAGCTCAAGCTTATTTTTATTATCTAAATAATAAGTATCGTTTTTTACGCCTTTACGCAAATCAGCCGTTAATTTTTCAATGCTTGTTGGGTGTCCACCTTGAATAAAGCCTAAATAAACTGAAGGGTTAATACCCCGGAGTTTATAGAGTGTGTCTTGGTCCGCGGCTGAATAATAAAAACCACCTAAACCAATATATTTTCTGAGCATATTATCGAGTTCAACGAGTTTTTGGCCGTTGGTGTCAGACTTAATTTCTACATTCAGTTGTTGATTGTGATTGCGATATGCCGCAAAGGTTTTAAAGGCTTCAACAGCAGCAATAGGGCGTTGATCCAGTAAATGGTTACTTTGCTTGTCTCGCAGTTTGAGATTAGCAAACTCTTGAAAGTTCATACGGTTTAGTTTGAAGCGTTCACCGGTGTAATACACCGTCGCGCGACCGGTCTGACTATCGTGATGATTAACCCAAGTACCATCTTTGAGTAGCATTACGTCAATTTCAACACTGTTAAAATTATCATTTAACGCCGCTGCAATGGCATTGGCACTGCTTTCTGGCTGCCGAAAATCGCCCCGATGAGCTGATATGTCTAATCGACATTCGGCAGTAGACAGCATTTTGATATTGCCATTATTGGCCAGATATAAATTACGGTCGCCCAGGCTCAGCTGAGTATCAATAATATTCAAGCCTTGGGTAGCAGCATCAGTTGGTAAATGAGATAACTCAGTGGGAACAATATTAACAGGCTTAGGTGAAGGCGTTGGGGTGGATTTACAGCCTGCTAAAGTCAGCAGTAGTACAGCCATAATGATGCTGTAAAAATAGGGGGCGACGACACGACTTGTCATAATCCATATTTACAAGTTATTAATATTTAATGTTTTATACATTAATGAACCCGGTAAAACAACCTTATGGATTAAAGTAAACTTAATTCAAACATCAAAATGTGAACGAGGATGACTTATCAAAACCTGATTAGTTTCAGATCCAGTCCAGCACCATTTAGATTTTTCAATTTAAGGCACATTAATGCAGCAAATGGTTGTTATCTTTTATATCAATGAGACTGATATATGAGCAGACATAAATGTTTATGGCTAAATCAAGGTAACAAATAATGGAATATTGCAGAGGTATGATGAACACTTCTTAAAGAGTGTTCATCATAAAATTAGAATGCTCCCCAAAATACCGCTGCCGGCGCAGCCCTTGAACCGTAGGTTCAAGGCGGGTAAATGTTCATCTCCTAAGGCTTCTCGGTATAATCCGAGCATGCACAATGTTAACGAAAGCATTCACCCTGGGTTTGTAATTATCGGCACAGGGACTTAACCAACGAGCAAATATCCCAGGGAGCAAAACAGGGTAGAATTAAGCAATGCTTAGTTCTGAAATCTTAGTTTAGCCTTCCTAGCGGCTTCGTTCAACCAACGATGTTTCCAACGTTGACTGTAACAAAGAAATACGCTCATCCATTTGCGCCATATATTGTTTGTTTTTTTGTTTTTCTTCATACAATTCATTGCCAATGTTCAGCGCCGCCATAATGGCTAACTCTTCACGGCTTAAATTATTAGTACGCGACTTTAAGGTTGTCAGTTGGTTTTCAACTTCTCTGGCAACAGTCCGCAATGCATCTTCGCGTCCTTTTGGACATGCGATAGAGTAGGTGCGCCCTAATAGGGTAATGTCAACAGCACTGTTACTCATAATGTTGCCTCAGATCCTTAGTCAGTTCGCGAACTATATAGGGCTGAATTTAAAAGAGCAAGGCAACAGCATCCCTTTTTAACTATTTGCTGTTTGTGTGAACAAATCCGCTTCAGTCTAGGCATTATTTGGGCACAATACACACTAGCATTTGGAGCATCATAGTAACTCTGCTAGCATTGAAGCAGATATAGCGCTTTTAGGAATTTACCATGGCAATCCCACCTTCATTATGTATCGAAAAACTAAAACAGGCCTTAGATTACGCTGAAGTCGGCCAGCATCCAGTAGAAGTGCACGGGGCGCTTGTTGGGATTATTTGTGGTGGTGTAAAGCAAGAAAATTTAGCCTGGCTCAAGCCGTTAGTTGAGTTAATGAACGACGGTCAACCGCTAGAACCAAACTTACAACAGCTGATCAGCGATTTGTATCAAGACACCGTGACCCGCTTAGTCGATTTCGAATTTGGCTTTACTCTTTTATTACCAGAAGAAGAAGCGCCGCTGAGCGATCGCGTTGAAGCGTTAGCCTTGTGGACCCAAAGTTTTTTAACGGGCATTGCCATTATTCAACCAGAGCTAAACAAAGCGTCAACCGATGTGCGTGAGGTAATTAAAGACCTTGCCGATATCGCTCAAGTAGAATTTGATGTCGGTGATGACGAAGAATCAGAAGTTGCCTACGAAGAACTGCAAGAGTTTGTCAGAATGTCAGCTATTTTATGTTATTCAGAGTTTGGCTTAGACATGCCTTTGAATGACACCGATGAGCATTCTACTTTTCACTAACATTTTGGTATAGGCAGCAACGCAGCGTATGACCACAGCACACACTTCTACCGAGCCACTCGTCGTTGATATTGCCATAGTGGGTGGCGCCATGGCAGGTGCCACGTTAGCCCTAGGGTTAGCTAAGTTATCTGCCACACTATCTGCTACGTTATCATCTGCCACTTTAGCGCGCCCGCTGCGTATTGCATTAATCGAAGCCCATGTTGCCAACAACAATCATCCCGGTTTTGATGCCCGCTCTATCGCCATTGCGCACGGTTCTATTTTCGAACTGACTCGTTTAGGCATTTGGCCTAAGTTGCAGCATCTTGGCACCGCGATCGAAAATATTCATGTGTCTGATCGCGGCCACTTTGGCATGACCGAACTCAACGCTAAACCATTAGGCTTAGATGCATTAGGGCAGGTGGTTGAATTAGCTCGAGTGGGTAACGTGTTATTCGACGAACTGGCTAAGTCATCTGTCAGCGTTTTTTGTCCTGCCAAAGTCACTGATTTACAAGCCCAAACAGACGGTCACTTATTAACATTAGATAATGGCACTCAGCTGCATTGTCAGTTGCTGGTAGCCGCAGATGGCGCTAACTCGGTTGTGCGTCAACATTTACAGCAGCCTACTGAGCAAGTCAATTTTGATCAAACGGCGGTCGTTGCCAATGTCATTACCGACCAACCGCATCAACACTGGGCTTATGAGCGCTTTACCCAAACCGGCCCATTAGCACTGTTACCGATGACGTCAGTGCCATCAACACCTTCTACTCAAGCGCGATATTCACTGGTATGGGCATTACCGCCAGCCAAAGCTGATGCATTAAAAAATGCAGATAAAGCTGAATTTTTAGTGGAATTGCAACAAGCATTTGGCCATCGTGTCGGCCGCTTTATCGATGTGGGGCAGCGGGTCAGTTATCCACTCACGTTATCGTACATGCCAAGGCCGATTTACCATCGTTGTATATTTATCGGTAACGCCGCGCAAACGCTACACCCTATCGCTGGACAAGGCTTTAACCTAGGTTTACGTGATGTAGTCGGGCTACTCAAGGTGCTTGAACACGCCTTTAGCAGCAGCACCGCAACCGAAGTCGACCTCGGCAGCAGCGCTATCGTGCATCAATATTTAGCCGCTCGCCAAGCCGATCGCGACAGCACACTCAACAACATCGAATTTTTAGTGCGTGGCTTTTCCAATCAATATTGGCCGTTAGTTGCCGGACGCAATATCGGTTTGCGTTTATTGTCTTGGCTACCGCCGTTAAAACGCCCCGTAGTGCAAACCGCCATGGGCTGGCGTTAACTCATTTTAAGGTAAGGATTGACCATGTTTTCAACTAAAACTTATGATGTTGCCATCGTCGGCGGTGGTATGGTTGGGCTTGCAACCGCAATCGGTTTAGCCAATGCCGACCTTAATGTGGTGGTTATCGATGCTGGCACAACCCAAGCGGTCAGTGGCGAGCCTAAATTACGCGTTAGTGCGATTAACAAAGCCAGTCAGCAATTACTTGAAAATCTCGGCGCGTGGCAATACCTCGACGACAGCCGTGTTAGCCCTTACCAAAAAATGTCGGTGTGGGACAAAGACGGCCTAGGCAAAATTGAGTTCGACGCTCACAGCATCAGCGAAGCCTATTTAGGCTCGATCATAGAAAACGATGCCATCAGTTATGCCCTTGCCAAACGTGCCAGCGAAATAAGCAACATTACCTATATTGAAAACCAACGTCTTGAGCGCGTAGCCTTCGGCGAGCGCGAAGCTTGGCTAACCCTAGCCAATGGCGACAATGTCAGTGCCGCCGTAGTGGTTGCCGCCGACGGAGCCAACTCTTGGGTGCGCCAACAATGCAGTATTCCGCTAACATTTTGGGACTACGGCCACCATGCTATTGTCGCGACTGTGCGCACCGAACTCGCTCACGACGCCACCGCCAGACAAGCCTTTTTACCCGGTGGTCCATTAGCTATGTTGCCATTGTATGACGACAATTTATGTTCCATCGTCTGGTCGGTATCGCCCGACCAAGCCGAACAATTGTTAGCATTAGACGATATAGAATTTGGCAAAGCGTTAACTGCCGCGCTAGATGGCCGTTTAGGCATGTGCCAGGTGATCAGCGAGCGTCAATCATTTCCGCTACGGATGCGCTATGCGCGCCACTTTGCCCGCCATCGATTAGTACTGGCAGGTGATGCAGCTCATACCATTCATCCGTTAGCTGGCCAGGGGGTTAACTTAGGTTTTTTAGACGCCGCCAGTATCATCGAAACCTTTACCGAACTGCATGAGCAAGGTAAAGATTTAGGCGAATATAGCCACTTACGAGCCCTTGAACGTTGGCGTAAAGCAGAGGCGATGGAGATGATTGCCACCATGGAAGGCTTTAAAAGACTGTTTGCCGGCAGCAATCCGCTTAAAAAAGCCATGCGCGACATAGGCCTAACCCTAGTTGATAATGTCGCTGGGCTGAAAACAGTGTTCATCAAACAGGCTATGGGTAACAAAATGACATTACCTAAACTTTGTCGTGAGCCAATTTCATCATAGCTAATGTAGAAACTCGTTTAATATCAGTCTACACAGTTAAATTGGCGTTTTTATTGTAAAAGATTATGTAAAAAAATTACAACAATAGATTAGCTAAACTAATGCGACCGGACTCGGATTAGAAAAATTTTTTGTATACAAATTAGGTCTGCGGAGTATAATTTTGTTCGCATTTTATCAAATACCTACATTAGATTAAGACCTAATTAAAGGCCCAAAAAAAGGGATAATAATGGCTAGCAAGACTGTACTTTTTAACAAGCATTTAGAATCTAAAGCCAAAATGGTTGATTTCCACGGTTGGGAAATGCCGATTAACTACGGCTCTCAAATCGAAGAACATCACGCAGTACGTCAAGACGCAGGCATGTTCGACGTGTCGCACATGACCGTAGTTGACGTTACCGGCAGCGATGCTTGTGCCTTCTTACGTAAGTTACTTGCTAACGATGTCGCCAAACTTACCGTACCTGGTAAAGCCCTTTACGGCGGAATGCTAGACGAAAACGCTGGCATCATCGACGACCTTATTACCTACTACTTAACCGACACCCATTACCGCGTGGTGGTTAACTCCGCTACTCGCGACAAAGACCTCGCCTGGATCAACAAACAAGCCGCAGCATTTGATGTTGTGGTGACTGAACGTCCAGAGCTTGCGATGATTGCTGTGCAAGGTCCTAATGCTAAAGCCAAAGCAGCTACTGTATTTTCTACCGAGCAAAATGCTGCCGTTGAAGGCATGAAGCCATTCTTTGGTGTGCAATCAGCCAGCTTATTTATTGCTACAACCGGTTACACCGGCGAAGCGGGCTACGAAATTATTGTTCCAGAAGCCGAAGCCGAAGCCTTATGGCAAGCACTACTAGATGCAGGCGTTAAGCCATGTGGTTTAGGTGCACGTGACACATTACGCTTAGAAGCGGGCATGAACCTGTATGGTCAGGACATGGACGAGTCAATTAATCCATTAGCCGCTAACATGGGCTGGACAGTTGCGTGGGAGCCAAGCGAACGTGACTTTATTGGCCGTGATGCACTTACCGCCATTAAAGCGGCTGGCACAGACAAATTAGTCGGCTTAGTCATGGAAGAAAAGGGCGTATTACGCCACGATATGGCAGTATTTTTTACCGACGCAAACGGTGTTGAGCATCAAGGTGTGATCACTAGCGGTTCGTTTTCGCCAACATTAGGCTATTCTATTGCCATGGCCCGTGTGCCTAATGGTATTGGTGCTGTAGCTGAAGTTGAAATGCGTAAAAAGCGTGTTAACGTAAAAGTCATCGCTCCAAGTTTTGTACGTAACGGTAAGCAAGCTTTCTAACGACTCAATAAAATGAGTTGTGCTTTACCTAAAAAGAATTTATTTGTTAAGTATTAGAACATCAGATTAAGGAACAACGATAATGAGCACTATTCCAGCAGACTTGAAATATGCATCTTCACACGAATGGATCCGTAAAGAATCAGACGGTAGCTACACAGTAGGTATCACTGAGCATGCTCAAGAGCTATTAGGCGACATGGTATTCGTAGAATTGCCAGAAGTTGGCGACACAGTCACAGCCGGTGAAGACTGCGCAGTGGCTGAATCAGTTAAAGCGGCATCAGACATCTATGCACCTATTTCTGGTGAAGTGATTGCCGTAAACGAATCTTTAGAAGATTCGCCAGAGCGTGTTAACAGCGACGCATTTGGTGACGGTTGGTTCTTCCGTGTTATGCCTTCTGACGAATCAGAAGTGGATGCATTATTAGATGCAGACGGTTACCAAGAAGTGATTGACCAAGAATAAGCGCCAATGACGCAGGAAGCTCCCTCGGGAGCTTCTTTGTTATGTGCAGCTAAAAAAAATGACGAGCGCGCAACATAATAAACCCTAAACAGGTTATTCACGTATTACCCATTTTCACCCTAATCCAGTTCTGTGCCCTACCGCCATAACTGGTCGATTTGGAACAAGGTTTAACATGACCAAGCAAACCCTGACACAACTAGAACAACACGAGTTATTTCTAACACGCCACATTGGCCCAAGTGCTGAGCAGCAACAAGAAATGCTCAACTTCATTGGTGCAGAGTCGTTAGAAGACTTAACCGCGCAAACCGTTCCTGGCAAAATCCGTTTACCACAAGACCTCACCATCGGTGACTCGTGTGGCGAAGCCGAAGGTATTGCCTATATCCGCAACATAGCAGACAAAAACAAAGTCTTTAAAAGCTATATCGGGATGGGTTACTACGGCGTGCAAGTGCCAAATGTTATTTTGCGTAACGTGTTCGAAAATCCAGGTTGGTACACTGCTTATACTCCATATCAGCCAGAAATCGCCCAGGGCCGTTTAGAAGCAATTTTAAACTTCCAACAAGTGTCAATGGACCTAACCGGTCTTGACCTTGCATCAGCCTCATTACTGGACGAAGCAACCGCCGCGGCAGAAGCCATGGCCCTTGCCAAGCGCGTGTCTAAAGCTAAAAAAGCCAACATCTTCTTTGTTGCCGATGACGTATTCCCACAAACATTAGACGTAGTGAAAACCCGCGCTGAATGTTTTGGTTTTGAAGTCGTTGTTGGCCCAGCAAGTGAAGCGGTAAATTACGAGTTATTTGGTGCCTTGTTCCAGTACACCAACCGTATTGGCCAAATTACCGATTACACTGAGCTATTTGCCACGCTCCGTGACAACAAAGTCATTGTCACAGTAGCAGCCGACATCATGTCGTTAATGTTACTTAAATCACCGGGCGCCATGGGCGCAGATGTCGTATTTGGTAGCGCGCAACGTTTTGGCGTACCAATGGGATACGGCGGACCACACGCAGCATTCTTCGTTGCCCGTGACGAACACAAGCGTTCAATGCCAGGCCGTATTATTGGTGTGTCAAAAGACACCCGCGGCAACAGCGCATTACGTATGGCCATGCAAACGCGCGAGCAACATATTCGCCGCGAAAAAGCCAACTCAAACATTTGTACCGCGCAAATTTTATTAGCCAACATGGCGTCGTTTTATGCGGTATTCCACGGCCCACAAGGCTTAAAAACCATCGCATCACGCATTAACCGTTTAGCCGACATTTTAGCGGCAGGCTTAACAGCAAAAGGCTTAACCTTAGCTAACACCACTTGGTTTGACACCATCAGTGTTAAAGGTGCCGACGTTGCCGCCATTAATGCCCGCGCCATAGCTGCGCAAGTGAACTTACGTATAGATGCAGACGGCGTGTTTGGTATCAGCTTAGATGAAACCACTATCCGTACAGATATCGCAGACTTATTTGATGTTATCCTAGGCGCAGGCCACGGTTTAGATATTGCAGCACTCGATGCCGACATCGTTGCTAATGGCAGCCAGTCAATTCCAGACGCGCTAGTACGTCAAGATGCGGTATTAACTCATCCAACGTTTAATCGCTACCAAAGCGAAACCGAGATGATGCGTTATATCAAGCGTCTCGAAAACAAAGATTTAGCCTTAAACCACTCAATGATCTCGTTAGGTTCATGCACCATGAAACTCAACGCCGCAGTGGAAATGCTACCAGTAAGCTGGCCAGAATTTGCTAACATGCACCCATTCTGCCCGCTAGATCAGGCACAAGGTTACACCCAGTTAATTAACGAACTGTCTGAGTTTTTAGTTAAAATCACCGGTTACGATTCTGTGTGTATTCAACCAAACTCAGGTGCGCAAGGCGAGTACGCTGGCTTATTAGCGATTAAGAAATACCACGAGTCTCGCGGCGACGCGCACCGTAACATTTGCTTAATCCCACAATCAGCTCACGGCACTAACCCAGCATCGGCACAACTTGCCGGTATGAAGGTAGTGGTTACTGCGTGCGACAAGCAAGGAAACGTTGATTTAGAAGACTTACGCACTAAAGCAGCAGAACTTGCCGACAGCCTTTCATGCATCATGATCACGTACCCATCGACTCACGGTGTTTATGAAGAATCAATCCGCGAAGTATGTGAAATCGTCCATCAATATGGCGGTCAAGTGTACCTAGACGGCGCAAACATGAACGCACAGGTTGGTTTAACATCACCAGGCTTTATCGGCGCAGACGTATCGCACCTTAACTTACACAAAACCTTTGCTATCCCGCACGGCGGCGGTGGTCCAGGTATGGGCCCAATTGGTGTTAAAGCACACCTTGCGCCATTTGTAGCAGGCCACACAGTGATTAAGCCAGGCCGCGAAAGCGACCATAACGGCGCCGTATCTGCCGCACCTTATGGTAGCGCCAGCATTTTGCCAATCAGCTGGATGTACATTAAGTTGTTGGGCACTAAAGGGGTTAAGCAATCAACCCAAACTGCGCTATTAAACGCTAACTACATCATGAAAAAGCTACTGCCTCATTACCCAGTATTATTTACTGGCCGTAACGACCGTGTTGCCCATGAATGTATTATCGATTTACGCCCATTAAAAGAAACCTCAGGCGTGACCGAAATGGATATCGCTAAGCGTCTAAACGACTATGGTTTCCATTCACCAACCATGAGCTTCCCGGTAGCGGGTACGTTGATGATTGAGCCTACTGAATCTGAGTCTAAGGTTGAGCTAGACCGTTTCATCGAAGCGATGATTTCTATTCGCGGTGAAATTACCAAAGTAGAAGCAGGCGAGTGGCCAGTGGACAATAACCCACTGCATAATGCTCCTCACACCCTAGCGGATATTATGGACCCAGAGTTCGATTCACGTCCGTACAGTCGTGAAGTGGCCGTATTCCCAACGGCAGCGGTTAAGGCGAATAAGTTTTGGCCGACGGTTAATCGTATTGATGATGTTTATGGCGATCGCAACCTGATGTGTGCATGCGTCCCTCTATCAGACTACGAATAATTGCTGCTTAGTCTCGCTATTACGGCGTTGAACCTCGGCTCCAGTGCTCATTGACAACAGTCAACTCCGCGCTAGAGCCTTCGGTTCGCCTTGTACTAGCTTCGCCAGCGACGCAATTATGGTGGTAGTGGGCTTCAATTGAGCTCCAAATATTTAAAAGCGACCGCAAGGTCGCTTTTTTGTTTTACTCTCGGCAGTAACGCTATTTACGCTTCAATTGTAGTTTTACAATAGCTCGAAATAAGGAGTTTGACACCAGTCAACTCCGCGGCGAAAACCTCAAACTTCATTGTCTTATCATCGCCAGCGACGCAATTATGGAATAGTTAGCTTCATTTGAAGTTTTAGAATTTAAAAGCGACCGAAAGGTCGCTTTTTTGTTTGTGTCACACCAGAAGAGTTCTAAACACACCTCATAGCGGTATTGTTTATATTTACGTCATTCCGGCAATGCTTTTGAGCCGGAATCCAGGTGTTGGCCTATGTATTTAGTGTCATACAGTTTATTTAACTATAGTTAACAGCTACTACGATACTTGAGATAAACACTAAAACCTATAAATGGAAAAGCATTAAAACCTATAAATGGTATGACATTAAAACCTATAAATGGCATGAGGATATGATTAAGTTTTTTCAGAAATGGTAGATGAGTTTTAGGCTTCTCTTTTTTGTTTAGCGGATGTATTTCTTCATAAAGTGTCAATGAGCGCCCTTGAGCCGCCAAAGATGCTCGAATGAGAAAATGCTGCTTACGGTCATCAAGATCTGACCAATCGATATGAATGATTGGTTGCTTCATTTTTCCGACGAGCAAATAGGTCATACGGGTGTATATGAACTCGATATCACGATGTAAGTGACCATTACTACAGAGCCTATCCACACGTTTAATCTTATGTTTTTCCATGGCTTGATTCTCAATATCACGGCCAAGTCCTGTGATAGAAAGCGAGCCACCGTTCATTGAGCTTTCAATGGCAGCAAACAAACTAAAGCGGAGTGTTTTGTGCGTTTTTTACGTTAACAGGGGCGGGGGGACAAGTGAGAGGCATTTTGATAAAACGTGTTTCGCATTCATGGCATTTACTCGTGGTAATTTTTGTTTGGCGATAAATTTGATCACCAAATGCCATGAATGTTCCTCAGTTGTTAACCTATATCATTATTTTTATTCATTCTTTTGTGGGGAACCCTCAGACTCTAACCCCCATTTATTTAGTGTACATATCGACAATCAGATTCGACTATAAAGTGGCTAAGGTTAGGTGGCCTTTCCATAGTTTGCTAATGAAGAGTAATATTGAAACTAGAATCACGGGTGTCTCATATAGTGATTGAGTCTGCTGTCTGGTTCATCTTTGCGAGCGATTAAGAATATTTGGTACTAAAGCGAAATCATGAACAATTTACCAGCTTCCATTCAGGCTGCTTTAGCAAAGACCACTAACCAGACCGCGAAAGAGTTAGCTCATGAATGTGATGTCGATAAAAAATCAATTAATCGTTGTTTATATTATGATTTAAAAGACAAAGTTAAAATAAACGCATATTATCAATGGACTTTGGTAGACAGAAAAAAAAGTTCTGTAGTAACAATGCCTGTAAAAGGCAACAACAAGGAGTGTAACGATACTATGGAAAGCCAGGCAGTTAAATCCTCAAACGATAATTTTGCTTTTGATTCACTGCAATCTATTAGAAATAGGTTATTAGATCTCACTGGACGAAATCGTCTCCTCAATTTCAAGCATGGTAAAACCGGATTTATTCGGGTTATTGATGAGATGCCCGACCAGCTTGCTAATGAACTTCTTGAAGGTCACCAATTTAAATTTATGCCAATAGACGAGCCCAAGAGGGAAGAACTCATTGAGCATGGTTATATTGTCATTGATGACAAGGGGCAGGAGGTTCGAATCAAGGCAGACCCTACGGCAAAGGAATGGGCTAAGGTTCAAGGGCTAAATACCAGCTATGAACTGCCCTTAAGTACCAAAACTAAAGACACTAAGCATAAAGACTCTAATATACAGTCAATGATCTACCCTAGAGAGTTAGAGGCACAGCTCAGGAACATCAGATCTAAAGCAAACACGGCAATAGAGGAAACGGGCGCGAACATTCTGTACCTTGCCTTTGGTTTTCTTGAGTGGTTTGAAGATGAAAACTCTGATGTAGTAAGACAAGCTCCTTTGTACTTAATTCCTGTAAAAGTTGACAGGGCTTCGCTAGATAAAAACGTCGGAACGTATACTTATACTGTTGAGTATACAAGCGAAGATATTATTCCCAACCTATCCCTAAGTGAAAAGCTTAAACATGACTTTCATCTACATCTGCCTGAAATCGAGGATGATTTTTTACCCGAAGAGTATTTTGATCTTGTAGAAAAGAAACTAATACAGCATAAACCACAGTGGAAACTGAAGCGCTTTTCAACATTAGCCATGTTTGATTTTGGTAAGTTGCTAATGTATTTGGATCTGGATCCAGATCGTTGGCCACAAGGTGCCAATAACATTCAAAATCATAGTATTTTGCAAAAGTTTTTTGCTAAAGAGGGTGCTTATAATGGGGAGTCAGGGACTTGCTTTGGTAAAGAATATGCTATCGATAAACTAGCTGACGTTCATGAACGTTACCCATTGATTGACGATGCAGATAGTTCTCAACACAGTGCGTTGGTAGATGCAATAAAGGGTAAAAATATTGTTATTGAGGGACCTCCTGGTTCTGGTAAATCTCAGACAATTACAAACCTAATTGCCGCCGCTATCTCACAGGGTAAAAAGGTTCTCTTTGTCGCAGAGAAAATGGCCGCATTGCAAGTCGTAAAATCTAGGCTGCAAAGGGCAGGTCTAGGAGACTTCTGTTTAGAGCTGCATAGCCACAAAACCCAAAAGAAACAGGTTTACGAGAATATATCTCAAAGAATCAACAAGCAAGATGAGTATCGTTATCCATCTTCGATAGAGATCGATATTCAAATGTATGAAGAGAAAAAGCAGGCGCTGAGTGACTATGCAGATTTGATTAATAGTCTCTGGAAAAATACTGGTCGCACGATCCATCAAATTTTCTCAACAGCAACACGATATCGAGAAGAGTTTGGAAGTATTGCAGTAGAAGAGATTAAGCCTGAACATATTACAGGCCAAAGCTTTGATGAAATTTCAGCGAGAAGGACTACCGACGATCTTAAACGGTATGCCGATGTTTATAAAGAGGTTAAAACCCAACTCGGTCTTAATGCGCAGCTAATCGAACATCCTTGGTTTGGTGTCTATAACAAATCGATCCAGCTTTTTGATAGTGATGAAATTTGTATATTATTAAAAGAGTGGAACGCCTCAATAGGGTTGTTATCAAATTCAATTGAACCGTTAAATAAGCAATTAAACACCTCAGACATAGAAGATTGTAGTTCATTAGATTGCATATTAACGGACTATAAAAATTTGCCTGTGATAACAGGTAAAGAACACGTACCAGCTCTCTGCTTGATTCAGGATTATGAATATAACGCTATGATTTTGCTCCTCAATTGTTATGAGCAAGCGAAGGTGCTATATGAAATAATCTTTCTTCAATTAGATGAAAAACTATTTGATGATATGGAACTTTTGGATTCCATTGAGCGCTCACGTGAGAACTTATCTCAAATATGTGTAAATGATGATGTTCATCTCGCAGTGAGCTATCAGTTTTTGCAAAGCTTAAATTCGTTAGTAACAATCTTTAACTCCTTAGCTGAAGATCTGCAGACAGTTAAAGACCAAGATCAATCGTTAGATAACCATTTAAAGCCTTCCTGTAATGGCCTTATGGAGTTAAATGCTTACCTTGGTCATATTAACTCGTTAGACCGATTATTAGTAACGCGTAGACACGATTTATTCGACAATGAACTATTAGATCAGTGTCTACCGCAATTGGAAGAACTTCTTCCTCAGATGCAAAGTTTGCACAGCAATCTTTCAGAGCACTTCAACTTAGACGCTCTGCCAAGTATTAATGAGCTCCGAGAAATCAAACGTGTTCTTTCATCAGCGGGCTTTTTTTGTTGGTTCAGTGGTGAATGGAGAGCCGCTAGAGCTAAACTACTGTCTCTTGCTAATGGTTTAAAACCGAACTTTAAGTCTTTATCACAAGAAGTTAAAAACCTCGTCGTATATAGAAGACTATTGGAAAAACTGAATAATGAGCCCGCATATCAATCGCTGCTTCAGCATGAATACAAAGGTATCAACACGCCGATAAAAGAACTTATCAGCATCCGGAATTGGTATAAGCACGTTAGAGACTCATATGGCATTGGTTTTGGTAAAAAGGTAGTTTTTGCAACATCTCTATTTGCAACTGACGCTGAAACATTTAAGGGGCTTAAACATCTAGCATCCACGAAAACGTTAACAGAGTTAAGCCATTTTTTTGAGCTTCACAAATCATTGGGTAACGTATTTAAACACCCAATATTTTTTGATATACAAATTGATTTTGGGGATGTAAAAGAGGGAGTAAATGCGCTAGCCAATCAATTGCATAGAGATATTAAAAATACTCAATCAGTCTGCAAAAACGATCTCACTTTAACAACGTTACAGCAGGGGTTAAAACAAGTTCGTGAATTTAATGCACTAGAAAAGCAGATACAGGAGAACACTGTTTGTACTGTTCTATTTGGTTCTGAGGTGTCTTTAAGCGCAAGATCGAACTGCGAGCAAGCAGAAACAATAATACGTTCGACACTCCTGCTGAGTGAAGCCATATCCAAGTTAGTGTCTAAGCCATTACAGAAATACCTTCTCGAGAATGCTAGCAGTGATAATTGCCGGCAATTTGAGGTTCATCTAAAAGCCATTGAAGCCGCGTATCAGGTTTATCTACAATCACGCGATAAATTTGCTGACAGGGTTGATTTAGACGGTAAAGCTTGGTTCAAAAAAACAGACGGAACATTTGTTTCTTGGATCAATCGTAATCAACAAGCAATAGACCAACCTAGATGGCTCAGTACCTGGATTGATTTTGTGCGTATAAGAACTTCACTCTCTGATAAAGGGTTAGAAAATCTACTTCGCTACACCGAAACCGGAGCACTAAATCTTGATGATATTGAAAAGATATATACCTATTCAGTGTTTGATATTCTCTCAAGAGAGATCATCAGTGAAAAGCAAGAATTAGCATACTTCTCTGGTGCAGAGCAAAATGCAATCCGTAAGCAGTTTGGTGACTACGACAATAAGTTAAAGACGCTACAGCAAGAAAGAATTGCATATCAAGTAGCGCAGCATGGCATTGAGCAAACGGTAGCCGGAGTGACGGGTGGGCGAGTCAGCTCATACACAGAAATGGGGCTTATTAATAATGAGATTAATAAGAAAACCCGTCATGTACCTGTTCGCCAGCTAATCAACAGAGCAAGTCAGTCTCTCGTCGCTTTGAAGCCCTGTTTCATGATGGGGCCACACTCGGTTGCGCAGTATTTAGCACCAGGTCAGATAGAGTTCGATATCATCGTGATGGATGAAGCGTCGCAAATTAAGCCTGAGGATGCTTTAGGTACTATCGCCCGAGGTAAGCAGTTAGTGGTGGTGGGCGATCCTAAACAGCTACCTCCGACCAGCTTTTTTGAAAAAACCATAGAGGTCGATGACGAAGACATAACGGCTATTGAGCAATCTGAGAGCATTCTTGATGTCTCATTGCCAATGTTTAATGCAAGGCGTTTACGCTGGCACTATCGTTCTCGACACGAGAGTTTGATTGCATTCTCTAATCAGCAATTTTATGACAGTAATCTTGTGGTATTCCCATCACCATCAAGTAAGAGTGATGAATTTGGGATTAAGTTTACCTATGTAAAACATGGTCGTTTTGTTAACCAACACAACATCGAAGAAGCAAAAGTGATTGCCGAAGCGGTGCGCAAACATCTGCTGCATCGACCTACTGAATCTTTAGGTGTGGTCGCTATGAGCGCCAAGCAGCGAGAGCAGATTGAGCGCTGTGTTGAGGAACTGTCAAAAGATGATGTCATTTTCCGAGATGTATTAGCTGAAAACGCTAACTTAGATGAGCCTCTGTTCCTTAAGAACCTTGAAAACGTGCAGGGTGATGAGAGAGATGTTATCTATATCTCATGTACTTATGGCCCCCAAGAAGCGGGAGCTGCACAGATGCCACAGCGCTTTGGGCCCATAAACTCAGCCGCTGGTGGTCGTCGACTGAATGTACTGTTCACTCGTTCCAAAAAACGCATGCATGTATTTAGTTCTATGACCGAAGGTCACATATTGGCATCAGATACTTCCAGCCCTGGCGTTCATGCACTGAAGAGCTTCTTAGCCTATGCCCAAACGGGTAAACTTGCGCAGCAAATTCATACCGGAAAACAACCTGACAGTGATTTTGAAATTTCCGTAATGAATGCCTTGAAGCTTGAGGGGTTTAACTGTGTACCGCAAGTTGGCGTCGCTGGTTACTTTATTGATCTCGCAGTACAAGACCCTGGGCAACCTGGTCGCTATCTGATGGGCGTTGAGTGTGACGGTGCAACTTATCACTCAGCTAAATCAGCCAGAGATAGAGATAGATTACGACAATCAGTGCTTGAAAGCCTCGGCTGGAATATTAAGCGTATCTGGTCAACAGACTGGTTTAAAAACCCACAAGCGCAGCTTAAGCCCATTATTGAGTTACTTCATCAATTAAAGACTGAGCCACTTCAGCATGAATTTGATGAGTTAGAATCAGTCGAGAATGAGCTTATTGAAATTGAGCAAGTTATTGAACAGGAAGAACTACAGCTTCAATCCGTTGAAGATTATTGTAATAGTGACGATTCTCTAGCCTCAAAACTCGAGAAGTTCGAACAAGCTGTGATTTCTCCATCGAGTGATGACGTACCATTAGCACGCAGACTGCTGCGTCCAGCGATGATCGCTGCATTGTGTGAGTTCAAACCTATCTCCAAGAGTGAATTCCTAGAGATGATACCTTCTTATCTACGAAACGCGACCGAGTCTGTGCAAGGTGAATATCTTGAACAGGTCCTTAATATTATTGCGGAAAGTGAGCAAGATATGGATGCCGTTTGATAAACTAACGGTGAAGTATTGAGTAAGTGGAAGTAAGTGAGAAGTAAGACTCTGATCCATTTATTACTCGTGGTAATATTTGTTTGGCGATAAATTTGATCACCAAATGCCATGAATGTTCCTAAGTTGTTAACCTATCTCATTATTTTTATTGATTTTTTGTGGGGGTTCGTCAGTTTCTGACCCCATTTATGACATCATGGCTTGCCTTATTGAACTATGCCAACCTGCACCGGATATCGACAACCTGTTACCCTGGAATTTCAAAAAGTAGGTGTAGTTGCCTAGACGCTTACTTTATTCTTAATGATTTAAACAATAGATGCGAAAAGGTCGCCATGGGGATTGATCCAGCTTTTAACTTCGTTTGTAGTCTGCTTCGGCCCATCTTACAATAAAGAGTAAAAATGCTAACGCTTCCGATGGGAATCTATGTGAATGGATTTACGAATGTCGTGATGGCATGGTCAATGATGTTCCCGATATCGTAATGATATTTCCCATATCCATATGGGCCAGATGCCAAAGATCGACCTGTACCGCGAAAGCTAGCCTGACGTCCTGTCAGGCTCACGCTATTTTCTTCAACGGCCTCAAAATAAAAGGAAACTTTTGCTCAATGCCTTTTCTATTCGCACTTTCTATATTTTTCAAAAAAAGTATATTTATACATTTCAATTTCAGAAAGAATCACTTGAATTATTTTATTTTTTGAGAGGCTACGAATATCTGTATTTCCATTATCATTAAGTTTTAAATTGGTTACACTTAGAATAAGTTCAGCATGTGGATCTTCTTTAGATAAAAAACCATGAAAATCAAAGTTTACTTGGCAACTCCCTTTAAAATCTAAATGATCTAATTGGTAGTAAGCGGCGTTTTTCAAGACAGTTGTCGCCTAAATTGTTAAGCAGCTTCTTTATGTTGCTCTGGATTTAACGCCACAGCGC